>CAINWC010000397.1 GCA_903854305.1 uncultured Pseudomonadota bacterium
CCCAATAACAAACTGATCATAATGGCCGCGATAATAAAACAAAGATCTGAGTAATCGCGCCCAGGAATTTTTTCAAAATATTTAATAGGTTTTTTTTCACGATTATTAATGTCATTCATCGCTAATTGTAATGATTTAGGATCCTCCGCTTCATACGCTTTAAATGGCGATCTTAGCGTTTTAAAAAAGTCGTTCAGTTCCACTTCTGCTGGCAATGCGGCATTCTCAGGCCGAACATATTTAGTATCAAAAATACTTAAACCACCAGGCTGACGCAACACAATCCAATAAAGACTAATATGTAAGCGGTCAAGCCAGTCTTTGATTTTTTGCTGGGTATTTGCATCCATTCTGCCCGCACCATCTGATAGCAATATCATAGCGCGTGAGCCAGAGTCTGGAATTTTATCGAACAAGCCTGCGCCGCTGGTAAGCCCGCTACCAATATTGGTTTGGAATAGCGCATTACCACCAGTGGCTTGCACTGCGGCGACAATCGCTTTTTTATTTTCACTGAGGGGTAATACATACATTGCAGAGTTACTAAACGTAATCATGCCGAACATATCTTGCTGACGAGATTTTACAAAATCAGTGATTAGTCTTGCCGCTGCAACAGATTTTGTTTCACCTACAGTTGAATTGCCCGCACCATTGCTACCGCCTGAAAAAGGATCATCCATACTCGCACTTCGATCTAGCACTAAGGCGATTTGCGCACCTACACCGATACGCTCGACTTTTTGTGCATTGGTATGCGGCGCTGCTAAGCCTGTAATAATGAATACCAGCGTGAATACCGCCAGCACTTTTATTAGTAAGCTGATTAAGTCGGATAGCGGATCTGCTGGCAGCATATCGACCCAGGAGTAATGTTTTGCGTGGGCGCGTTGCAGTAATAAGGGCAAAATAGCTAGCGGCAGTAACCACAATAACCATGGATGTGAAAATGCCATGTGTTAAGACCCGGACTTTTGAGTAGATGTTTCTGGCGTCAAACCACGTTCGCAATCGCGGCAACGGCGCACAAAACTTTGTAACCATTGTTGCGGATTCGTACCCAAACCATGCGCCGCATTAGGCTCAAAATACACTTGGCGCGATAAGCTGAAGAATTGTTGTAATTCTGTAGCCATCGGTGAAAAGTTAGGTTTTTGTGCTAAAAATATCCCTAGATTATTACTGAATACGCTCATGCTGGCAGTTGTGTTAAGCGATTCATGCACCGCAGCCACACCCAATTTCAAGCCTTCTGGCGATTGTGGTAGTTTGCGTAACTTACGGTGAGTTTTCGCAAAGGTACCGCCCATGCGCGGTAACCAAGCGCGTTGGCCTAATATGTAAAGTAAGCCAAGTAAGCTGAGGGCAAGAAAACCGATTGAAACCTTTAGCCATTTATTTTCTTTTACGTTACTCAGTAAAAGTGGTCCACGTAAGGGGCTCATATTGTTTTCAATTTTCACCTGGCCAAATATTGCAATCGGCGAAATGGCAATGTCTAAATTCGGTATGCGATATTTGACTAAATCTTTGCTATCTTTTGTGTTGATTAAATTAAGGTACTCAGGCCCTAATGCGGCATTTTTAGCCACCACGTTATTGGTGAAAATTTGGTAGGCTAATTTAATGTCAAAGGTCGCACTATCTTTATTTTCTTTTTTAGTATGGCTTACACTTTTAAGCTCAATGCCAATTACCTGGCCTTTATAACGCTTCTCATAACCTGTAATGGGTAATGAAGTCTCAATGAGTTTGTAAGGTGCTTTAATGGTTAAAATCACTTCACGCTCAATGATGTCGCCCACGGTATAGCCCACTAACTTTACAGGGTCTATTGTTCTAATTGTGACGATGCCTGGCGGAACGTCAGGTAGATTTTGACTGTCGATAGCAAAAGCCGTTTGTGGCGCTACGTTTAAGCCGAGTAGCAAGTAAAAAATACGAATCATCGTTTTCATAGTGTGTGGTTTATCGTTTTTGGTTCATGGTGTTAGGCGGCAACAAATTGATGGAAATATTCTGTCAGTAAATCGGCATCGAATTCACCTTCAACATAAAATGGAGGCATATCAAAGCGCATGAATAACTCGTAAATTTCATTACGCCGTTTTTCAAATGAAGCCATAATTTTTTCTCGTAATTCTTTGCGTAAAAACAGGGTGCGTTGCTCACCTGTTTCAGCGTCAGAAACATTGGTTAGACCAAACTCTGGTAAATTTTTATATTCCGCAGAATCCCATAAAACAATCGGTACTATATGATGGCGCAATAAGTTAGATAGCGACTCTTCTAGCAAAGTGTTTGGAATGTGGAAGTCAGAAATCAAAAATACTAACGAACGTTCACGCGGTAAATAACGATAAACTTCAGTAATGCCGTTGCAATTCACTGGCGCAGGATGAAAGTCTTTTAATGCTTCTGCCATGGCAATTGCACGATAAGATTTAAATGAAGAGGTGCTGATCCAGTCTTCACGCACTACTTCATCAAACCCAATAAAGCCGAATGGATCATGGTGTTGGCTGGCAGATTGTGCGATGGATTCCGCAATCTCTGCGGCTAACTTAATCTTTCGTTTCTTCGCACCAAAATTCATACTGCCAGATAAATCGCAAATCACGTAAACAGGCGTAGCACTTTTCTGATTGAAAAGTCTTACATATACTTGCTCAAGCGGGTCACGTATTGTTTGGCGAATATCAATACGGCGTGGATCAGGGTAAGAAAGTAAGGTGGTATGACCACGAAACTCCATACCCATGCCGCGTTGCGTGCTCGCATGTCTACCTGGGTGGCGTCCGCGAGAACGCCAGCCTATGTGGTAGTTGAATGATTTAATATCTTCAATCATGGTTTGTATTAAGGCGCAGCAACCGCGTTAACAATACCTTGCAACATCTCACGTGCAATTTCTGTGCGACGCATTTCATACACCGGACTAAATACCAAACGATGCGCAACAGTCGAATGAAATACTGCGTGAATATCTTCTGGCAATACCGCAGTGCGCTCATTCAACCAAGCATTAACACGTGCCGCACGTAACATCATGCTCATGCCGCGAGGACTGGCGCCTGATAATACTAAGCGGTTCATATCGACACCTGAAACTTTTACGCCGTAATCCAGTGGTGCTTTTGTCGCCTTCCACAGATTTAGTGCATATTTTTTAAGTGTATCGCTGGCTTCAACGCTACTTTGAATAACGTTAGAGAATGCATTCAGTTGGTCGAACTGCAACACGTCAGGTTGAACGGTATTCACTAAAGCATCCACATTGTGGAACTTGGTGTCGAATACAAGCGCTTCCATAATGGCATCATCGTTAGGCACAACAATTGGAATCTCCATCATAAAACGGTCGCGGGCAGCAGATGGAATTTCGAAAGTTTCTTCTTTTTCCACTTGGTTTCTATCGGCAAACACAATCATGTGTGGAAAGTAATGTTCTGAGTTGAATGCAGATAAACTGCGTTCAGCCATCACACGTAGCAATAATGAGTGAACTTGAGGACGGGCACGGTTGATTTCATTGAAGAAAAATACGGATAAGTTTTCACCGGACATTAATAATGGGCCAGCACTCACGTGTGGTTTTCCATCTTCACCAAGGTATGTGTGATACACCAAATCGTTCGGCATCAAGTCAATAGTGCCTTCAATACGTTGATAACCACCGCCAATGCCGCGTGTAAATGCGCGTAACAGGGTGGTTTTACCAACACCCACATCGCCTTCAAGCAGTACGTGCCCGCGTGCAAAAATTGAGGTGGTAATCAAACGAATGGGTGTTTGTTGACCTACAACGACTTTATTGACTTCTGATTCTAAGTTAAGCGCATGATTGCGCCAATCGGCCAGCTGACGATCGCTCATTGAATTTCCCCGACTCTTTTTTGAAATTGTTAAAAATGAATTTAAATACATAGTAAACGTTTTTTGATGAGGGGTAAACAGATCTGTATACCCCTAAGTGAAATTTATTTATGTAAAGTTTAAAAAGTCCAATTTAATCCAATAAACTTTGAGGAAAGTTTAAATAAAAACAGTGTAAAAGCTAATAATGCTTTCACTAAAGTGTTTTTCCAGCGAAAATGGCATAAGTTCAATTTACAATCAATTAATTTTAAAATAGTGTCATTAAAATAAAATGCAAAAACAAAACAGTTTTACCAAAGAAGAGTTACTTAAATGCGGTCGTGGGGAAATGTTTGGCGCAGGTAATGCGCAACTGCCTTTACCACCAATGCTGATGTTTGATCGTATTGTGTCAATTACGCAAGATGGTGGTGCTCATGGTGCTGGGCAAATTGTAGCGGAATTAGACATTAACCCTGATTTATGGTTTTTTGGATGTCACTTTCCTGGCGACCCAGTCATGCCAGGTTGCTTAGGTTTGGATGCTATGTGGCAATTAGTAGGCTTCTTTTTAGGTTGGATGGGTGGTCCGGGACGTGGTCGTGCATTAGGCGCTGGCGATGTTAAATTTACTGGTCAAGTGTTACCTACACATCAAAAAGTGACTTACACGATTGATTTAAAACGTGTGATTATGCGAAAATTAGTCATGGGTATTGCTGATGCGCGTATGGAAGTAGATGGACGTGTGATTTATGTTGCACAGGATTTACGTGTAGGTTTATTTACGCGTACAGATAATTTTTAAACCTTTATATTTGTTAAGTTTAAATTTAATGACGTTTAATATTATTTTAATTTTTTATAGGAGTGCACGATGATGCGTCGTGTCGTTGTTACTGGTATGGGTATTGTTTCCAGCTTAGGGAACAATCAAAAAGAAGTCTTAGATAGCCTGCAAAATGGCCGGTCAGGTATCACTTTTCAGCCCGAATATGCAGCGCGTGGCTTGCGCTCGCATGTGGCTGGCTCTATCAAAAATCTGGATATTGAAGCGCGTATTGATCGTAAACTGTTGCGTTTTATGGCTAAAGGTCATGCTTATGCTTGGCTTGCCATGCAAGAGGCGATTGCTGATGCGAGCTTGCCAGAAGATTTAGTGTCTAATGTTCGTACTGGCTTGATTGTAGGCGCCGGTGGTGCTTCTCATGAAAGCATACTTGAGGGTATTGATACCTTGCGTGATAAAGGTATCCGCCGTGTTGGCCCTTATATGGTAACTAAAGCCATGGCAAGTGGCGTGTCTGCCTGCTTGGCGACAGGTGCAAAAATTAAAGGTGTCAACTATGGCATTAGTTCTGCCTGTTCTACTAGCGCGCACTGCATAGGCGCCGGGGTAGAACAGATTCAACTAGGCAAGCAGGATATTATTTTTGCTGGTGGCGCTGAGGAAGAAAACTGGACGCTTTCTTTTATGTTTGATGCGATGGGTGCATTGAGCAGTAAATATAACGAAACGCCTGAAAAAGCTTCACGCACTTATGATGCTAACCGCGATGGTTTTGTGATTTCTGGCGGTGGTGGCATTCTTGTGCTTGAAGAATATGAGCATGCTAAAGCGCGCGGTGCAAAAATCTATGCAGAAGTCGTTGGGTATGGTGCAAACTCAGATGGTTACGACATGGTCGCGCCAAGCGGGGAAGGCGCAGTGCGTTGCATGAAACTTGCCTTAGAGGGCGTTGAAGGTAATGTAGATTACATTAATACGCATGGTACCAGCACACCAGTGGGTGATACCAAAGAGTTGGAGGCTATTCGGGAAGTGTTTGGTCATAATGGACTGAAACAAAATCCAGCAATCGCCTCTACTAAGTCGTTGTCAGGTCATGCGTTGGGCGCTGCTGGGGTTAACGAGGCGATTTATACCTTGCTGATGATGGAAAATAACTTTATTGCGGCTTCTGCCAATATCGAGACTTTGGATCCCGCTGCTGAAGGCTTGAATATTGTGCAAAATCGTATTGATAATGTAAAAATTGAAACTGCGTTATCCAATAGTTTCGGATTTGGCGGCACCAATGCATCACTCACATTTTCGCGCAAAAAACTTTAGTTAACTTAGGTAATCTCAAACGGTAGGGTTTAATCAACTTTAAGTTCAATTAAAGTTAGGTTTTAATCTGTATTTTTAAACCTAAGCCATGCCGTAAATTTGTGGAATGAAGTCAGCGAATATCAGTGGATAATGATTTTTCAACAGCACCTTTAGGTTCGCTACATATACGTCGTGTGAGATTTGCTTTGTATGTGGGCGGTGGTGTTTTGGTGTTTATGGGGCTGAGCTGGGGTTTATTTTTCGCGACTCAGCATTTATGGCCGATGGTTGGCATTGATAGTCTATTGCTTGCAGTTGGCTTGGCTACCTTTGTGTTAACGAAGCTAAACTTTACGCGTAGTGCCTCTTTTTTACTGCTCATTAGTTTATTTTTCATGCTGTGTGGCATGAGTATATTTTTAGATATTCCCAGCGCGGCATCGCCGCGATCTCAACATAATTTCCTCTTGTTTTTAGCACTTTACGCTCACTTTCTTTTGCAAGGTGAGCGTAAGTGGATCAAATATGGTATCCCGCTAGTTTACCTTGCAGCTTTCTTAGTGTTTGCCAGTACGCCTGCAGCCATTGTGACCAGTTATGTTGTACCTGATGTTATCCGAGTTGGCGGCACATGGTTCAATAACTTTGCTGCAATTGTCATGCTCTGCTTGATGTTGTACATTATGCAAACCGATCTTTCTAAACGTAATCAGGTCGGCCGAGACATTAGCGTGGCCCTGTTAGATCATCAGTTTATGTTGTATTACCAAGCTGTAGTAGATCATCATGGTGTTGTTTTAGGTGCGGAAGCTTTAACTCGCTGGAATCACCCATTGCGCGGGCTGGTATCGCCTAGTGAATTTATACCTTTAGCAGAGCAAACTGGATTAATTGTGCCGTTAGGTCGCTGGGTGCTGAATACAGCCTGCCAGCAACTTCATGTTTGGGCTAATAACCCTCTAACAGCAAGTTTCACCTTGGCCGTTAATGTAAGTGCGCAACAAGTTCATGAAGTCGACTTTGTTTCACACGTATTATCAACGATTAAGCGGACCGGCATAAACCCATCTAATCTTAAAATTGAGATAACTGAAAGTACCCTGATTCACGATATGGAAGATGTCATCGCAAAAATGACCGTATTAAAAAGTGCCGGCGTTGGCTTTTCATTAGATGATTTTGGTACTGGATTTTCATCGCTTAATTACCTTAAGCGCTTGCCGCTTGACCAAATTAAAATTGATTAATCTTTTGTGCGAGATGTTTTATCTAAACCTAAGGACGCAATGATTGCACGTAGCATTATTTCACTGGGGCATGACTTAGGTTTAGTTGTGATTGCTGAAGGGGTGGAAACTGAACACCAGCGGGATTTTTTAGTTGAAAATGGGTGCCATGCGTTTCAGGGCTTTATGTTTAGCCGCCCATTACCAGCTAAGGAGTTTGAGGTGTTTGCTAAAGCATCATTAGCTTGATCACTGACTTAGTAAAGCAATAATGCCGCAGCTACTTTTCGACCTTCATTCATCAATATATTGTAAGTTCTGCATGCTGCTGAAGTAGACATACATTCCAGCGAAATCCCTTGTTTGATGAGTAGCGTACTAGTCTTGGGGTGTAGAAATTTATGCGTTTTGCCAGTGCCAAGCAAGACCACTTCTGGTTTTAACAAGGCTATTTTTTCAAAGTCATTTTCAGTCAAATTATCTACTGTCAAGGCGAGCCCTGATGCTGATATCCAGTCTGTGAGAAGCGTGTCTGGCAGCACAATCAAATTGTTTGAATATTGTCGATGGTTGATAGAAATGGAGTCATCCGTGTAGCCTGTAATGAGGTTCTGACCTTCGCCGCGGGTGAGATGTAGTTTCATAGTGATAAGTGATTAATATATTGTGAAATTTTGCACTATATTTTAGCTGGGATTGCCGTAAATTCATGCTGTTTTATTGCCTGTAAGGGCGCTTGCAATGTAAGATAGCATACTTTATAAAGTTCACTCAATCTACCGAAAAGTAAGCCTGAAAACAAGCGTTTATCGGAGGTGATTTAGTTGAGCAAGTCAGATACCAGTGCGGATATGAAACCATTACAAAAATCAAATAAGCTTGCCAACGTTTGCTACGATATTCGTGGACCGGTGTTGCAGCGTGCGCGCCAGATGGAAGAAGAAGGGCAGCGCATCATCAAGTTGAATATCGGCAACCCGGCCGCTTTTGGCTTTGAAGTGCCTGAAGAAATTCAG
>CAINWC010000398.1 GCA_903854305.1 uncultured Pseudomonadota bacterium
ACTTCCGAATCAATCGCAAAAAATGGATACTCAATGTTACCTTGGCTAATATGGATCATTGTCAACAATATAATTATGTTATTAAGTTACTTAAATATATGAATTTAAGTGTTAATTTAAATATAGACAATATTATATAAAGACAATATTATATAAAAAGTCAAAGCACCAAATCGGCCACGGTACCGAGCGCAACTAAATCCAGCAGCTCGGTTAAATTTGGCTCAGCTTTATTCACATAAGCACCGCGCTCACGAAGCTCTGCACGCAAGGCTAACAAGCCATAAAACATGACGCCAACGCCTGCCAGATTTTTACTGGCAAACGTACAACCATGTTGATTAGGGTTGATGATACAAGCAGCTTGTGGTGTTTCTTGGCCAGGCAAATGGTGATCAGTCACCAGCACTTGTATGCCTAGCGCATTGGCCGCAGCTACGCCATCTACGCTCGCAATGCCGTTATCTACAGTAATAATCACATCAGGATGTTGTGTGGCGGCTAATGCAACAATTTCTGGCGTGAGGCCGTAGCCGTATTCAAAACGGTTTGGCACTAAAAAACTTACATTTGCACCAAATGCACGTAAGCCTTTAACTGCAACGGCTGTAGCTGTAGCGCCATCTGCATCATAATCACCAATGACTAATAGCTTTTTATTGGCGGCAATCGCATCTGCCAGCAATTTAGCCATTGCGGTGTTATGTGTGAGCGTGTTTGGCGGCAGTAAATTACTTAAATTCGCGCTTAGCTGACTCGCCTCAGTCACGCCGCGTGTCGCCAGCAATCTAGCCATAAGTGTTGAAACACCGGCCTCAACTAAATGCTGTTCAACTTGCGGCTGAGTATTACGTTGTACGATTTTTGTCATTGAAGATAATCCATCACGGGCTTGTTGGTGCGCCAAAATTTGGCGGTATCTATTGGCTTGATTTCAACCATCAAGCTCTTTTCATAAAAGCCTAAATGTAAGGTTAACTGTTTTATTTTTTTCGTTTTTAGTGCAGCAAGCAGGCTGTCAAACCAAGCTAAGGTATTGATATTAGGTAATTGTAGCCGTGCATGTTGTACTGAGGCTTTTAAAACATCACTCAGGCTAGATGGAACGACTTGGTAAGCTTCACCAGCGAGTGTTGCTAAGCCGTGATAAAAAATACTATCAGAGATGATTGAATCAACGTTGCTGAGCAAAGGTTTGCTTTGCGGCATAAATCCTCCGCCAGAAAGCCAGATGCTATTCACGGCAAGCGCTCCAAGCAATTCACGCGCTTCATTAGCCGGATGTTCGAACAACAACATTTGCACCTCATTGAGCACGGCTAACCACTTGGATGATTCAGAACCTTGCGGCAAAAACTGATGGATATTCTTACCCGCCGCCACACTAGGCAAGCTGGTTTTAATAGCTGGCATTTGCTCAGTACGCACATACCACGCGCCTGATGTACCAATTAAAAACATTAAGCCATCTTGATTAAAATGCTGATTCAAGCTGGCAACCATATTTTTTGCATGTGCTGAATCCACTAGCAATGGCACAGATTCATCCAAGCTAAAGCAATCGCGCTGTAAAACCAAATGCACAGGATCCGCCCTTAGCCAATACGCGTCGCCAACCTTCAAACCATCAGTTGCGGCAGCAATCGCAGCTATTGGATAATCTGGCGTCGATTGCAAGCCATATTGCGCGCATATTAAAGCTTCCAAGGGCATTTCGACCTGCGTTACATTCGCTTTAGCCAATAGTTGCGCTAAAGCGCTGTTGCTGGGCAAGCTTGATAATTCTGGGCTTAAAATGCAATCTACGGTTAGTTTCACGGAATGTTCTTATTTAAAAACTGATAAGGCTGATTTTACTTGCAAGCTTATGTAGATAGTAATTTTTAGCAAATAAAAAAACCTAGGGGCTATAAAATAGCCCCTAGGTTTTTAACTGTTTTAGATTGTTAAATTAACGATTAAATTACGTAAAGACTAATAAAAACGGCCTTCACCTCGATTTTCACCATGTCCTTCATTGCGACCATCTCCACGGCCTTCACGATGATCATCATCACGACGATTATCCCAACCACGGCGTTCGCCACGGTCATCACGACGCTCGAAACGAGCGTGTCCATTATTCCAACCACCATTATTAAAACGAATCGGCTCAATGTAAGTGATTTGTGAAACTGTGCGGCTATTTGGTGCTATCGCCACATTCACATCAATATATTGGCCAGGTTGGTTATTCATCAGCGTTGTGTAAGTTCTGCCGTTGTATTCATAAGCCACCAAATAACCAGTATTCACGGTTTGCCAGTTATCTACTTGGTAACAATTTTGTACAGGCACAGAACGCGTACCGCCGCCATATTGATTATTAGCAATGCTGTTACCAGCAATGGCTCCTACGCCAGCGCCCACGGCAGCAGCAGCAACACGGCCATTACCACGACCAATAGTATTACCAAGCAAGCCACCAGCAATACCGCCGATTAACGCACCAGCCACTGAATTACCACCATTGTTATAACTTTGTTGCTGATATTCAGTACGGCATTCTTGGCGCGGCATATTCACACGCTCAGTTTGTGGTGTTGATGAAAGCACACGTGCAGAATCGTTATATTGATCATTCGCCATTGCTGGTAAAGCAAAGGATGCTTTTAACTTTGTAAGTGATAAAGTTAAAGGCGGTATCGATAAGCTTAAGGGTGGCGTACATTTACCAGGTATTAGTTTTGGTGGTATGTCAATTGGTGGTGGTATTGGTAATTCC
>CAINWC010000399.1 GCA_903854305.1 uncultured Pseudomonadota bacterium
ACATTGGCCGCACATTTATTATGCCTGGCCAGGCATTGCGTAAAAAATCGGTACGTCAAAAGCTCAATCCAATTGGTATAGAATTTAAAGGTAAAAATGTACTTTTAGTTGATGATTCTATTGTGCGTGGCACAACCTCGCAACAAATCGTACAAATGGCACGTGATGCAGGTGCCAATAAGGTTTATTTTGCTTCAGCAGCACCCCCTGTACGGTTTCCAAATGTATACGGCATTGATATGCCAAGCCGCGACGAGTTGCTAGCGACTGATCGTACCGATGAAGAAATATGTCAGGAAATTGGTGCTGATGCGCTCATTTATCAGGATTTAGATGCTTTGGTAGCGGGTGTAAAGTTAAGTAACCCCAATATTCAAGATTTTGATTGTTCATGCTTTGATGGCAAGTACGTGACGGGAGACATCGATGAAGCTTACTTGGCTAACATAGAGGCCGCACGCGGCGATGTTAACAAAAAACAAAAACCTTCAAACTCAAGCACGCAAATGGATTTGAATCTGATTGATACGTTTGATAACGAAGCTGCGGAAGAGATTACTGAAGCAGGTTAATGCTTGTTAGGGTAGAAGCACTTTTTGTTGAAAATAAGCTTCTTGACGTTTTGGTGTGTAAGGCTTAACATCAATTTGCGCTGATTTGAGTGACCCAACTTAAACAAGGTTAAACTCAGCTTGCGAGCGCATTATAAATCCTGCTAAAGCGAGTTACAAAGAACCCGTTTTGGCATTTTTGCTTAAACGGGTTTTTTTAATGGGCGTTACACTTAAACCCATTAAAGCCAAGCGCGTAAAGCTATAAGTTTTTAAAACTATGTCTTAAAAAATTGAGATTATCATGATTAAAAAACCATTTAATATTGAACAATACCACCCAGAAACACTTAGTGTTCGCGCCGGTAGTGAGGCAACGGAACTCGGTGAGAATTCAGAAGCCTTATTTTTAAATTCAAGCTTTAGGTTTCAAAGTGCAGCGCAAGCAGCAGCGCGCTTTGGCGGTACCGAGCCTGGCAATATTTACTCTCGCTTTACTAATCCAACAGTTACGGTGTTTCAAAATAAACTGGCGGCTTTAGAAGGTGCAGAGCAATGCGTTGCGACTTCTAGCGGCATGTCTGCAATTTTGGCTTGTGTCATGGGCTTGTGTTCTGCGGGTGATCATGTTGTTGCTTCGCGTAGCATTTTTGGTACCAGCGTGCAATTATTCAGTAATATCCTAAAGCGCTGGGGTTTGGAAGTTACTTTTGTATCACTGACGAATCCAGACGAATGGCAAGCTGCAGTAACAGATAAAACTAAACTATTCTTTGTAGAAACACCATCAAACCCGCTTACTGAAGTCTGTGATATTCGAGCCTTAGCTGAGGTTGCGCATAAGGTTGGTGCACTTTTGGTCGTTGATAACTGCTTTTGCACGCCTGCGATTCAAAAACCATTAACATTAGGTGCGGACATCATCATTCACTCAGCGACTAAATATATAGACGGGCAGGGCAGGTGTCTTGGTGGTGCAGTACTCGGTAGCAAAGCGTTGATGGAGCCCGTTTATGGCTTTTTACGCACAGCTGGTGTGACTATGAGTGCATTTAATGCCTGGGTATTTTTAAAAGGTTTAGAAACACTTTATATTCGTATGGAAGCCCATGCGCGAAATGCATTAGCTTTGGCAACATGGCTAGAGGCGCAGCCTCAAGTGGCGCGCGTGTATTATCCTGGCCTACAGTCACATCCACAGCATGCGCTGGCGATGCGGCAGCAAGCGAATGGCGGTGGTATCGTTAGTTTTGAAGTGAAGCCGAAATCTGGTCAAACCCAGCAAGAAGCGGCTTGGGCCTTGATTGATGCAACACAATTAATTTCAATTACCGCTAATTTGGGTGATGCTAAAAGTACGATTACGCATCCTGCTACCACAACGCACAGTCGCGTGACTGCCGAAGCGCGCGCAGCTTCGGGTATTAGTGATGGCTTGGTTAGAATTGCGGTTGGTTTGGAACATATTGAAGATTTAAAAGCTGATTTAGCATTTTTGACAAGCTGATTTTTAAGTCGGCGTGCGTTTAAATTAAACATTTTCTTAGCTCAAAACTAAATCATTATGCAGTGTTAATTCGGTGTCAAAATCAATAATTAGCCTGCTATTTATGCTAAAATTTAGGCAATATAAAAACTATTATAAGTTAGTCAAAACATGGATCAATTCGCTAAAGAAACCCTACCAATCAGCTTAGAAGATGAGATGCGTCGGTCATACCTTGATTACGCGATGAGTGTGATTGTAGGGCGCGCTTTACCTGATGTACGTGATGGTTTGAAACCAGTGCATAGACGCGTTTTATTCGCGATGCATGAGTTATCTAACGACTATAACAAGCCGTACAAAAAATCTGCACGTATCGTTGGTGATGTGATTGGTAAGTACCATCCACATGGCGATACTGCTGTGTATGACACTATCGTTCGAATGGCGCAAGACTTCTCGTTGCGTTACATGTTGGTGGATGGCCAAGGTAACTTCGGTTCTGTGGATGGCGACAACGCGGCGGCGATGCGATATACCGAAATTCGTATGTCTAAAATAGCCCATGAATTATTGGCCGATATTGATAAAGAAACGGTTGATTTTGGCCCGAACTATGATGGCAGCGAGCATGAGCCGCTTATCATGCCGGCACGTATTCCAAACTTACTGATTAATGGTAGTTCTGGTATTGCTGTGGGGATGGCGACGAATATTCCGCCGCACAATTTAAATGAAGTGTTAGACGCTTGCTTTGCGCTACTTAAAGACCCTGAGATGGGTATTGAGGATTTGATAGAGTTAGTACCAGCACCTGATTTTCCAACAGCAGGTATTATTTACGGCACGGTTGGTGTAAAGGAAGGCTATCGCACAGGCCGTGGTCGCGTGGTGATGCGTGGTCGTACCCACGTTGAGGACTTAGAGCGCGGTGGTCGCCAAGCGTTGATTGTTGATGAACTGCCGTATCAAGTAAACAAAAAGACCTTTGTTGAAAAAATCGCTGAATTAGTCAACGAGAAGAAAATAGACGGCATTTCTGATTTACGTGATGAGTCAGATAAATCTGGCATGCGCGTAGTGATTGAGCTTAAACGTGGCGAAATTGCTGAGGTTGTGCTCAATAACCTATATAAACAGACGCAACTGCAAGATACCTTCGGTATGAATATGGTGGCCTTGTTAGATGGTCAGCCACGCTTACTCAACCTTAAGCAAATGCTTGAGGCATTCTTACGCCACCGTCGTGAAGTGATTACACGCCGTACCGTATTTGAATTGAAAAAAGCACGTGCACGTGGTCATATTTTAGAGGGTTTAGCGGTTGCTCTGGCTAACGTTGATGACATGATTGCGTTGATTAAGGCCGCGCCAACGCCACCAGAAGCTAAAGTAGATTTAATGGCGCGTGTCTGGCAATCGCCAGTCGTAGAAGAAATGCTTAAACGTGCTGCGATGGAAGCTTCACGTCCAGAAGGTTTGAGCGTTGATTTTGGCTTAACACCAAATGGCTACAGATTAAGTGATATTCAAGCGCAAGAGATTCTGCAAATGCGCTTACAACGCTTAACTGGTCTTGAACAAGATAAAGTCGTCAGCGAATATAAAGAAGTGATGGATATTATTGCTGATTTACTCGATATTTTGGCAACGCCATCCCGTGTAACCACCATGATTGTTGATGAACTGACTGAAATTAGAAGGTTGTTTGGTGATAAACGTCGCAGTGAAATTGTGGTGAATGCACAAGATTTATCCTTAGAAGATTTCATTACACCGCAGGATGTCGTTGTCACACTTTCTCATACTGGTTATGTGAAATCACAACCGTTAGAAGAGTATCGTGCGCAAAAACGTGGTGGCCGTGGTAAACAAGCTGCGCCAACCAAAGAAGATGACTTCATTGATAAAATGTTTGTGGCGAATACGCATGATTATATTCTGTGCTTTAGTAGCCGTGGCCGTGTGTATTGGTTGAAAGTATACGAAGTGCCGCAAGGTAGCCGTACTGGCCGCGGTAAGCCTATGGTGAACTTATTCCCGCTTGAAGACGGCGAGAAAATCAATGCAATTCTTTCAGTAAAAGAATTTGATGAAAATCACTTTATTTTCATGGCAACTGCACAAGGTACAGTTAAGAAAACTTCACTAGCTGATTTCGCTAACCCACGTAAAACAGGCATTATTGCCATCAATCTTGATGAAGATGACTACTTAATTGGTGCAGAAATCACTAATGGTACCAATGATGTCATATTAGTTTCTAGCGGTGGTAAAGCGGTCTGGTTTGATGAGGAAGATGTGCGTAGCATGGGTCGTAATACCCGTGGTGTAAGAGGCATGAAGCTGGCCGAGAATCAACAAGTGCTTTCATTGTTGATTGCGGATAATGATAAGCAAACCGTACTTGTAGCCACTGAAAATGGATATGGGAAACGTACACAGCTTGCTGACTTCCGTCATTCAGGCCGTGGCACACAAGGTGTTAAAGCGATTGCAACGAGTGAACGTAATGGTTTGGTGGTTGCCGCTAAATTGGTGAATGATGAAGATGAAATTATGCTTATCACCACTGGTGGCGTGCTGATTCGTACTCGCGTGAAAGAGATTCGTGAACTAGGTCGTGCGACACAAGGCGTAACCTTGATTAATTTGGGTGAAGGCGAAAAACTTTCTGGATTAGAAAAAATTGTTGAATCTGAGGATACAGATGCAGAAGGTATTGATTCAGATGTTGAAGCTAACAATCCCGATGTTAGCAATCTAGACGCTAGCACTTCAGATGCAGAAGATCATAATCAAGAAGAATAAGAAGCAATCGTATGACGCAAATATATAACTTTTCTGCAGGTCCCGCGGTATTGCCTAAGCCTGTATTAGAACGTGCTCAGGCTGAAATGCTTGATTGGCATGGTTCTGGTATGAGTGTGATGGAGATGTCGCACCGAGGCAAAGAGTTCACTAGTATTCTTGCTAAAACCGAAGCTGATTTACGTACACTGTTGAATATTCCAGATAATTACAAAGTCTTGTTCTTGCAAGGTGGTGCGATTGCTGAGAATGCCATTATTCCAATGAATTTGCTTGGCGCTGATTTAAAAACTGGCGAAGCGGATTACGTGGTGACTGGTGCTTGGTCTAAACGTAGCGTTGAAGACGCAAGCGCTTACGGAAAAATCAATGTAGTTGCCACTAGTGAAGTTGAAAGTAGTGAAGCTGAAAAATTCACACATGTACCTGCATTTTCAAGCTGGAAATTGAACAAAGATGCGGCTTACTTGCATATTTGCACCAATGAAACCATCAACGGTGTTGAGTTTGATGGTCTGCCAGATGCAGGCAATGTGCCGATTGTCGCAGATATGTCTTCGCACATACTTTCGCGCCCAATCGACGTAAGTCAGTATGGCGTTATTTACGGTGGCGCGCAAAAGAACATAGGCCCAGCGGGTTTGTGTATTGTAATCGTGCGAGATGATTTATTAGATCGTGCTTCACCGCTAACACCCGCTGTATTTAACTGGAAAACACAGGCGGAAAATCAATCGATGATTAATACGCCGCCTACTTATAGTATTTATATTGCGGGCTTGGTGTTTGAATGGTTGCTTGCGCAGGGTGGAGTGGTGGCGATTGAGCAACAAAATATTGCAAAAGCGACATTGCTTTACAACTATATTGATAGCACCGCTTTTTATTCAAACAATGTTGCGCTTAACAATCGTTCCCGCATGAATATTCCTTTTTTCTTGCGCGATGAATCGTTAAACGATGCCTTTTTAAAAGGCGCTGAAGCGAACGGATTGCTCCAACTAAAAGGCCATCGAATGGTCGGAGGCATGCGCGCTTCAATTTACAATGCGATGCCGATTGCTGGTGTGCAGGCGCTAGTTGCGTACATGCAAGCTTTTGAACAAGCTCACTAGAAAAGCGCACTCAATGTCAGAACAACTTAAACAACACCGCGATCAAATAGACGCCATTGATGAACAGCTTTTGGTGCTTGTTAATGAGCGCGCTGCACTTGCGCGTCAAATTGGCAGCTTAAAAGATGATGGCGTGATTTACCGCCCTGAACGCGAAGCACAAGTGTTACGCCGTTTACAAGCCAATAATACTGGGCCTTTATCTAACGAAGCGGTCAGCAATATTTTTCGCGGCGTGATGTCAAATTGCCGTGCGCTAGAAAAAGAGCTTTCAATCGCCTTTTTAGGGCCTTTAGGCACTTATAGTGAAGAGGCAGCGCTCAAGCAGTTTGGCTTGGGTAGAAGTGCTGTGGTTTGCGGTTCTATTGATGAGGTTTTTCGCACACTTGAAGCCAATCAAGCTGATTATGGTGTTGTGCCAGTAGAAAACTCTACTGAAGGTGCTATCGGCATCACGCTGGATTTATTACTTTCCAGTCCTTTGAAAATTTGTGGCGAGATTACGCTGCCAGTGCATCATTGCTTACTTTCAAAACAACATGATATTACACAGATTAGCCATGTTTTTTCGCATAGTCAGTCATTGTCACAATGTCATGAATGGTTGAATAAAAACTTACCTCGCGCGCAGCGCGAAGCTGTAACAAGCAATGCGCGTGCCGCGCAGATGATTCATGATTTGGTGTCCACCGATGGTACTTTTGCTGCAGCCATTGCCAGCAAGCGCGCAGCAGAGCTATTTAATTTAAATATTTTGGCTGAAAACATTGAAGATGATCCTAAAAATACTACGCGATTTTTAGTGCTAGGTAGTCACGATGTCGCTGCTTCTGGCACAGATAAAACCTCATTGGTGATGACTACTAAGAATAAACCTGGTGCGATGATTGACTTATTAGAGCCATTGTCAAGACATGGTGTCAGTATGACCAAGCTAGAGTCTCGGCCTTCTAAGCAGAGTTTGTGGGATTACGTGTTTTTTGTGGACATTGAAGGCCATCAATCTGATGCCAAAGTCCAGGCCGCGCTACAAGATTTACAGGCGCGCGCATCATTTCTAAAAGTATTGGGTTCTTATCCAGTCGCGGTGATTTAATTTTAAGGCTTTAAGTATGTCTTCATCAAACTTCAACTTATCTAGTTTAGCACCAGAGTATATTCGTGCCATTGCGCCATACCAAGGCGGCAAGCCAATCAGTGAGCTTGCGCGTGAAATGGGCTTGAATGAGGCTGATATTGTTAAGCTAGCCTCAAATGAAAATCCCTTAGGCATCAGCCCAAAAGCACAAATGGCGATTGATGAGGCGGTATATGATATTGCACGTTATCCAGACGGTAATAGCTTTGCCTTGCGTGAAGCTGTCGCCAAGAAGTTTAATGTGGCTAATCAACAAATTGTATTTGGCAATGGTTCGAATGATATTCTAGAGTTATCCGCTAGAGCCTTTTTACATGCGGGTTGCGAAGCGATTTACTCACAACATGCTTTTGCCGTGTATCCATTAGTCACGCAAGCGGTTGGCGCTACAGGTGTAGTTGTGCCAGCGGTTAATTACGGACATGATTTAGATGGATTTTTACAGGCGATTATGCCGAAAACACGTTTGATATTTATTGCTAACCCGAATAATCCAACCGGTACTTTAATTGCAAAAGATACCTTAAAAGATTTTCTAAAAAAAGTGCCGAGCAATATTTTAGTGGTGCTAGATGAAGCTTACGACGAATATTTGTCAGCAGCACATAAATCCGAAGCGATTAGCTGGTTAAGCGAATTTGATAACCTGATTATTTCTCGCACTTTTTCAAAGGCTTATGGTCTAGCTGGTTTACGTATAGGTTTTGGTTTAATGCATGCTGAGGTTGCCGATATGCTCAATCGTGTGCGTCAGCCATTTAATGTGAACAGTATTGCGCAAGCAGCGGCGATTGCATCTTTAGCCGATGACGATTTTGTGGAGCGTAGTTATGCGCTTAATCAAGCCGGTATGGTGCAATTGACACAAGGTTTTAATACTCTAGGGCTCGAATACATTCCATCGTTTGCCAATTTTGTGACCGTTAGAGTAAAAGATGCGGCTCTAGTCAATAAAAAACTACTCGAAAATGGCGTGATAGTGCGTCCTGTCGCTAATTATGAAATGCCTGATTATTTGCGTGTGAGTATCGGTTTATTCAGTGAAAATGCACGATTTTTAGAAGTCTTAAAACAAATTTTGATAAGTAATATTTAATGACCAATATAGAAAAGTTAGCCACGGATGATGTCCGTATTCTAGAAATAAAGGAGTTGATAACGCCGTCAGCTTTGTTAAGTCGCCTCAAAGAGAGTGCAGATTCAACCCATGTTATCTTGCAAACACGCGCAGAAATTCACCGTATATTGCATCAGGCGGATGATCGATTATTGGTGGTTGTGGGGCCTTGCTCAATTCACGATACCGAAGCAGGTATGGAGTATGCGCGTCGATTGATGGAAGTTCGGAAAAACTTAGCCGCAGATTTATTAATCGTAATGCGGGTTTATTTTGAAAAGCCACGTACAACGGTAGGCTGGAAAGGCCTCATTAACGACCCTCATCTTGATGGTAGTTATCGTATCAATGAAGGTCTAGAAACTGCGCGTAAATTTTTGTTAGATGTAAATGAACTCGGTATGCCTGCGGGTGCTGAGTTTTTAGACATGATTACACCACAATATACTGCTGATTTAGTGAGTTGGGGCGCCATTGGTGCGCGTACTACGGAGTCACAAGTGCATCGTGAACTTACCTCTGGCTTATCTTGTCCTGTTGGTTTTAAAAATGGCACTGATGGTGGCGTGCGCGTGGCAATCGACGCCATTAAAACAGCGGCTAGTCCGCATCACTTTCTTTCAGTCACCAAAGAAGGTCAATCTGCGATTTTTTCAACAACGGGTAATGAAGATTGCCATGTAATTCTGCGCGGTGGCAAAACACCTAACTATGATGCAGCCAGTGTCGATGACGCTTGCGATAGCCTAGCTTCGGCTGGGCTTGCACCTAGATTGATGATCGATTGCAGTCACGGCAATTGCAGCAAAAATTACTTGCGGCAAAAGGAGGTTGCGCGTGATATTGCTACGCAATTATCACAAGGCGACTCTCGTATTATGGGCGTAATGCTGGAATCACACCTCAATGAAGGGCGTCAGGAGCACACAATAGGTTGCCAACTTGAATATGGAAAATCTATTACAGACGCATGCTTGGGCTGGCAAGATACAGTCGAGTTGTTGGATATATTAGCGGCTTCAGTGCGCGCGCGTCGCCAAAAAAATCTTGACGATGATCTGGAGTAATCATTAAGTGATGCTCGCATCATGAATTTACTTAGTCATTAATCAGTAAGTTTGCGGTTATGTCGACTTTAAATAGGGCGCACAATTCGTTTCACGTTGTAGCACTAATAACAAAGCAACAACGATTATAAAAACTTACTTAAAGGAAATTTATCATGTGGACTAAACCAGCTGCTACAGAAATGCGTTTTGGCTTTGAAGTAACAATGTACGTAATGAATAAATAATTAGCGTTTACGCTGTTTAAAAAAGGCTGCCGAAAGACAGCCTTTTTTTATACAAAAATACCATGCAAAGCTTGGTTGACTCGTATTAATCGTTAAGTTTTTTATAGAATTTTTATTTTAAGTAGAATTGAAGAATCACATGCATATACATGTATTAGGTGCTGGCGCTGGTGGCGGTTTCCCTCAGTGGAATTGTAATTGTTTTAACTGTGATGGATTGCGTAAAGGCACTATTAAAGCGACTAAGCGTACACAGTCTTCTATCTGCGTAAGCGGTGATGGCGTTAACTGGGTGTTGTTTAACGCATCGCCTGATGTATTACAACAAATACAGGATTTCGCACCACTACAACCAGGTCGCGCGATTCGTGACACCGGCATTCAAGCGATTGTGTTGATTGATGCTCAAATCGACCACACAACAGGTTTGTACATGTTGCGCGAAGGACAAGTGAAGCGCGAAATCTACTGTACTGACATGGTCTATGGTGATCTTACTTCGGGTAACCAAGCCTTAAATATTTTGGGACATTACTGTGGTATCAATCATCACAATGTGCCGATTGATGGCAAAACCAGTTTTACTATTCCTAATGTGCCTAACCTTAAATTTACATCAGTTTCACTTAAAAGTGCAGCGCCACCATATTCACCACATCGCAATGACCCACAAGCTGGCGACACGATAGGTGTATTAATCGAAGAGATTAGTTCCGGTAAAAAATGTTGGTATTCACCTGGACTCGCAGAAATTGAACCGCATTTACCTGAATTAATGAATCAAGCTGATTGCATCATGGTAGATGGTACTTTTTGGACTGATACGGAAATGGTGGATCTAGGCTTAATGACTAAAACTGCACGTAGCATCGGTCATAATCCGCAGTCAGGCAAGGGTGGCATGATTGAAGATTTAGATAAGTTTGGAAATGTTCGAAAGGTGTTGATACATATCAACAATACCAACCCAATTTTAAGAGAAGATTCTGCCGAGCGTGCCGAGCTTACCCAGCATGGGATTGAAGTGGCATATGACGGCATGGATATTATTCTTTAGGAGATCGTAATGAATGCAATGACCAATAAAGATTTACCTTGGACACGTGAAGAGTTTGAGGCAAAGTTACGCGAAAAAGGTAAGGGTTATCATATTTACCATCCGATTCATGTATTAATGTACGAAGGTAAATTAACGCAAGCACAGATGCAGGCTTGGGTAGCAAACCGTTATTACTACCAAATTGCGATTCCGATGAAAGATGCTGCCATTCTTTCTAACTGCCAAGATCGCGAAATTCGTCGTGGCTGGATACAACGTATTTTTGATCATGACGGTAGCGGAAGTATTGCTGAAGGTGGAGAAGGCGGTATCGAGGCATGGATTCATTTAGGTGCCGCAGTAGGTTTAAGCCGTGAAGATATTATGTCTCTTAAATTGGTAGCACCTGGCACTACCTTTGCGGTAGATGCGTATATCAATTTTGCGAAACAACGCCCATGGCAAGAGTCTGTGTGCTCAAGCCTAACTGAACTTTTTGCCCCGCATATCCATCAACAACGTATTGATTCATGGCCAGATATGTATCCATGGATTAATAAAGAAGGCATGCAGTATTTCAAAAACCGCTTAACACAAGCGCGCCGTGATGTAGAACAAGGCTTGGCTGTGACGTTAGATTATTTTGGTCAAAGCCGTGCGTTGCAAGAGCGTGCCATAGAAATTTTGCAGTTTAAGCTCAATGTATTGTGGGTAATGGCCGATGCGATTATGTTGCAAAGCACTGATATTAAAGTAGAAGGGCGTGATTACCTACGCCAGCCAGTGATGAATGTGAGCTAAGAAAAGCAATTATGGATAAGCAAATACAACATGCAGATATTTATGCGCTTGCGCACCACCATCGTTTTCAATGGGAAGAAGCGCAACAGAATTACGTGATACTTTTTCCTGAAGGTATGGTCAAACTACACGGTGGTGCTGGTGAGGTTTTGAAGCGATTAGACGGTAAGGTGACAGTTGGTGATGTTGTGGAGGATTTGAAAGCGACCTTTCCTGAAGCCAATGATATTGAAGCTGACATTATCGGTATGTTTGAACTTGCAGTAAGTAAAGGTTGGTTACGCAAGGTTTAGCGAATTAAGTCATGCGTATAAAATTAGGAGTAGCAATATGACACAAGCCTCATTAGGTGAATCAATCGTACAAAAAACCGTACATGCGCAACAAAATAACGGGGTTTCTTCTTCGGCAACGCTCACACAGCCGCTGTGGTTGTTGGCAGAAGTGACGTATCGCTGTCCATTACATTGTGCCTTTTGTTACAACCCAACCGATTACGATAAACATACGCAAAATGAGCTTACTACTGAACAGTGGATTCAAGCGTTACGTGATGCACGTAAACTTGGCGCCATACAACTAGGTATTTCTGGTGGCGAGCCATTACTGCGCGATGATATTGAAGATATTGTCATCGAAGCCAAAAAACTCGGTTACTACAGCAACCTCATTACATCGGGGGTTGGTCTGACTGAAAAGCGTATCCAAGCCTTTAAAGAGGGGGGGTTGGATCATATTCAGTTATCTATGCATGACATTACTGAAGAAAT
>CAINWC010000400.1 GCA_903854305.1 uncultured Pseudomonadota bacterium
AATTACCCGTCACCGTGTCGCTGGTAATAATATTGAGTCCAGTAAAGTCTGCAATAACCTGCAACACTGATCGCACCTCAATGTTTTGGAAGTTTAATGAAAGCTTTTCACCCGCGTATCCTGACTTAGAACCTCGCACCAATTTATCAGGATCATCTACTATTTGGCGTACATCAATAATGAACTTTTTATCGGCCTGATAAGCAGATTGTTCCCAGTTACCTTTAGGCTCAATCACCATGCGTCCGTTTTTACCCTGCTTCATGGTGTCTACATAAATAACCGGGGTATTAAAATTAGTTACATTTAAGCGTCGTTGTAAGTTCGCAGGAACATCAGTGTTGATGAAATCAACTACAATCGTTTTACCTTTTTGATTAATGTTGATACCTGCAGAGGCGTCTGATAAGTCAACAATGATTCTGCCTTCTCCATTTTTACCGCGTGCGAAATCAACATTATTGATTGCAAACTGCTGCTGCCCCAAGCTAGGCTCTGCAAATTTCGTTTCAACCACTTGATTTGCATTAGCCTCACTTGCCTGCAACAGGATAGTGATGTCGTTACCTGTTGCAGAAGTGCTATACCCAACATTTTTAGATAAGTTAAGTACCATTCGCGTACGTTCTTTGGCTTGAGCAAGAGTAACGCTTTTAAGTGCACCTTGATTAGCCGTGAGGTTAGTCTTGGCTAGTCCATTACCCACATTTGGGAAATCTAACGCAATACGCGCCGGATTATTCAACGTGAAACCAGCGGGTAAATTTGCAAGTGGTTGTGTAGTTTTAACATGTATTGCAACCCTGCCACCTGGCAAAGTTGAAAAATCAACACTTTCTATTTTGTTAGTTAGCGTTAATTGCTCTTCCGCTTGAGAAAAGCAAGGAAGCAACATCATGCCTACAAGCAAGAATGCGTGTAATAATTGTGACGCCCAGAAATTCTTTTTCATTATTTCACCTTAAATTACTAGTTTCTTTAGTACGAGATTACAACCGTTGCTAGTTATTCTTGTAAAGCTAAATTAGTAACTCGCTCTATCCAGTCTCCGGAAAGATCATCTTGAATTATTTCTTTCAGGACAATTTCACTATCACTAATTTGCGTTACTATGCCAAAATTTTGTCCTATGTAATTACCAACCTTAACTTGCTGCACTCCATTATCAGGCGTTCTAAGTAGCGCATAAGTCAGTTTACTTTTTGACAACAGACCCACATATTTAATACTTTCAAGTGGGTATGCCTCCATCGGTTCTTTGGGCCTCTTCAAATTCGGCTGAAGTACACCAGATTTATTAGCAGCCTTACGCGAACGAAATGGATCGCTAAGCAGGCCGTCGGCATTATATTGCAAGGCAAGATATGGCTTAGGTTCTGGGATTTGCTTAATATGCACTCGCATATCCTTACCTGAGTTTCTTATAAACTGATCAAGATCATCCCCTTCAGCACCATTACATCCAGCTAAAGTGATAGTCAACACACAAATCGACAAGGTTCTAAACCACATAATTTCCGTAGCCTTTTTTAAATTCACTTGGATAATCAACCTTTTCCACCTGTTTTTATTTTTCCAGTGCTATCAGATTTCCTCTTTGCTTCAAGTTCATTACTATCTAAATACCGATAAGTTTTTGCTGTTGCCACCATTTCCAATCGAGCATCAGTGGTGGCTGACTTAGCGTCTTTATTCACTAAGGACAATGAAATATCGTTCAATGTCACGATACGAGATAGTTTTGAAATGTCTGTAGCAAACGCACCTAATTCATGATAAGTACCTGTCACCTTGATAGAA
Organism: uncultured Pseudomonadota bacterium; assembly: GCA_903854305.1. Classification (GTDB taxonomy): domain Bacteria; phylum Pseudomonadota; class Gammaproteobacteria; order Burkholderiales; family Methylophilaceae; genus Methylotenera. The sequence goes on from CAINWC010000400.1 coordinate 1,801, forward strand.
ATTGGCATCTCTGCATAAAACTCGGCTTGCGTTTCTTGGCCTGGCTTAAATGACTCAAACTCCAATCCCCGGCCTAATCCAGCTTGATTAATATCGGTTAATAATCCATCCATTTGAGACTTATCGGGAAGCTGCTTTAGCAAAGCACCGAAAGTTTTCTCAATCTCAACCATTTGCTGCTTATAGGCTACTAAATTTATTGCTTGACTTTTTTTATCTAAAAAAACTTTACGTAACTCCTGCTCTTTAGCCTTTACTGTATCTAGCGAATCAAGTGAGGGGCTCCATAAAAAATAATATCCGAGCCCTAATATAATCAAAAAAACAGATGTAAGGAGTACAACCTTGACTGGTACAGGTAAACTACCAGCGTTATTAATGTCAATGTTATTAAAATCATCTAACTTCATGATTAATTTCCACCTTTAAGTGAGTTTTTGGCAGCAGCACCCACTGCACCTTCATCGCTAGCTTTAGGCGCCTTAATTCTCACATTTAAGGTAAATGCATTTTGCTTAAGGTTATTGATTAATAAAGAGCTAATTTCAACTAGGTTAGGTGACTCAAGCCAACTTGACTTAGACAGATTTCTCACTAAGGTAGCAACACGCGCATTCGTATCAGCAACACCCTCTACCGAAATAAGACCACCTTGCTGCTTAATACTTCTTAAATACATACCTTCAGGCAACTGCCTACTAAGCTCGTCAAGCACAACAACTGCTTGACTTCGATTATCTTGCAAATTTTCAACCACTTGCTTCCGCTCGAGCATAGCGCTAATTTGATCTTTCAAATCTTTAATCTCGGCAATTTCTTTATCCAACGCAACAATAGCTACATCCAAACGTTTATTACGCTCAACCTGCCGTTCCACTTGATTTTCAATATAGGACCAACCCACGAAAATAATAAACGCTGCTAAAATTACAGAAAAACCAGCCATTAAGCCAAATTCTCTTTGGCGCGCCTCACGCTTAACTTGGCGGTGCGGAAGTAAATTTACACGTATCATCTTGCTACACCCCGCATTGCAAGGCCACAAGCAATAAGTAATGAAGGTGCATCTATCATCGCCTGTTGTTGCTTAAGCCTCGTACTAACCCCCATGCTATGGAACGGATTGGCTACGATAGTATTCACTTGCGTACGGTCTTGCACAAGAACATCTATGCTAGGTATCGCGGCGCAGCCACCCGCTAGCACGATGTGGTCAACCCGATTGTATTGTGTGGAACTTGTAAAAAACTGCAGCGCCCTTGCCACTTCCATCGCCAGTAATTGTACAAACGGCTGCAATACTTCACCATCATAACTCTCTGGTAGGCCACCTTTGCGTTTAGCTATTTCTGCCTCTTCTACTGACAGACCAAAACGTCGTTGAATTTCTTGAGTGAGTTGACCACCACCAAAACTTTGCTCTCGGGTATAAACAGATTTATTGTCATGCAATACATTGATATGCGTCATGGATGCGCCAATATCAACGATCATCACGGTTTGTTCACGCCCTGAATTTAGTAGTTGACTAGCGACTAACGTATAAGCGGCTTCGGTTGCATAACTCTCAACATCCATGATAGTCACTTTAAGACCAGCTCCTTCAGCAGCCGCCACTCGATCTTCAATTTTTTCTTTGCGTGAGGCCGCGATCAACACCTCAACTTCATCCGGATTATTTGGTGCAGGTCCAATGACTTGAAAGTCAATATTCACTTCGTCTAGCGAGAATGGAATATATTGATTTGCTTCAGCTTCTACCTGCGCCTCCATGTCTTCTTCGCGCAAACCAGCACTCATTAACACCTTCTTACTAATGACAGCTGCCGCTGGCAGTGCAAGTGCCGTGCGTTTTTCACGCGATCCAAGCAGCTTCCAAGCAAGCTTCATGGCGTCAGCTACTTTTTCAAGATCACTCACATTGCCATCAACCATAGCATCTTTAGCCAGTGGAGATATTGAATAACCTTCAAGCTTATAGCCACCACGACCATCGTCAGCCAGCTCCACCATTTTGACGGCAGTTGAGCTGATATCGATACCAATCAGTGGTGGGGTTGAATCTTTAAAAAAGCTGAATTTCAAATTGAAATTCCCTTTCAGGGTTCGTCAGGATTAGTTAAGTAACGTACATTTCTAATAAATTACATTAAATCCTAGCAACAAGTTTAAACCCTGTAAAGCAATTTTTTATTTTAGCGATTATTTAATGCTTTATTTTGTTGATTATTCGCAAGAATAATCATACCAATTTATAATACAGAGATATTAATATATTAATGAATTCATAAATTTCATGACTCTGACTAAATGGTGGCACTATCTTTTGTTGGCAATCGTTGTGGGTGGCTTGTCAATAATCGCGCTTGCGGGCATCGCCGCCGCCGTGATTTACCCAGCATTACCTTCGCTGGATGCACTGACTGACTATCACCCCAAGCAACCTTTACGTGTTTATTCAGAGGATCACTATTTGATTGGTGAATTTGGTGAAGAGCGCCGCGCTTATATCAAAATCGAAAATGTACCGCAAAATATGAAAGACGCGGTATTGGCAATTGAGGACAGGCGTTTTTATCACCATAACGGCATCGATACCACAGGTATTTTACGCGCAATAAAAACCAACCTCACGGGTAAAGGCCATGAAGGCGCAAGCACCATTACGATGCAAGTCGCAAAAAACTTTTTTACCGTGCCTAACGGTAAACGCACTTTGGTCACTAAAATTAATGAGGCTTTACTTGCGATTAAAATCGAACACAGCTTGAGTAAAGATAAAATCCTTGAACTTTACATCAACCAAATTTACCTTGGACAACGCGCTTATGGCTTCGCCGCAGCCTCGCAGGTATATTACGGCAAACCGCTGGACAAAATTAATCTAGCTGAAACTGCGTTACTTGCGGGCTTACCGAAAGCGCCTTCTAACTACAATCCATTCGTTAATCCCAAACGCGCAATGGGCCGTCAAAAAGAAGTTTTGCATGATATGTTTCGCTTTGGGTTTATTAAAGAAGATCTTTATCAAGCCGCATTAAAGCAACCATTGCGATTCAAAGCATCGAAACAATCGCGCGATTTAGCGGCAGATTATGTTGCTGAAATCGTACGCGAAAGCATGTATGCAAAATATCAAGAAGACATCTACAGTAGCGGCTTATCTGTATATACAACGATACGTAAATCCAATCAGGAAGCCGCAAACTCAGCTGTGAGAGAAGGTATATTAGATTACGATCTTCGCCACGGTTATCGCGGCCCAGAAAAATTTCTTGATATTGCAACGTTACCATCAAGTGATAAAAAAAATGCTTTAGATACTGCTTTAGACGAAATTGATGAGTTTAATGGCTTTATGCCAGCCATCATTACGAACATTTCACCTAAGTCGGTTCTGGCCCACGCCAAAAATGGCGACGAGATAGAAATTACAGGAAAAGGCTTAGCGCTTGTAGAAAAAACACTGGCGGAAAAAGATACTGCTAAGCGTTTGTTAAAAATAGGCGCAGTTATTCGTTTGATTAAAAGTGGTGATGCTTGGAAAATCGTGCAATTACCGCAAGTACAGTCTGCGCTGGTCGCACTTGATCCAGAAAGTGGCGCAATACGTGCACTAGTAGGTGGTTTTGACTTTAATCAGACTAAATTTAACCATGCGACACAAGCTTGGCGCCAGCCTGGCTCAAGCTTTAAGCCATTTATTTATTCCGCTGCTTTAGAAAAAGGCTACACACCAGCTACAGTAGTGGAGGACTCAGCTTTAAATTTCTCAGCGGCTGAAACAGGCAATAAAGACTGGTCTCCGCAAAATTATGAAAATGAGTTTGAGGGCCCTATTCGCCTAAGACAAGCATTGGCAAAATCGGTTAATACTGTGGCAATACGTGTACTGCAATCCATTGGGCCGAGCTATGCACAAGATTACATTACGCGCTTTGGTTTTGCCGCAAAAGATCATCCTGCCTACCTGACAATGGCGCTAGGTGCAGGCTCTACAACACCGTATCAACTAGCAACAGCATATGCTGTATTTGCCAATGGCGGTTATCTTGTAAAACCTAACTTAATCGCTAAAGTCGTCGATCAAAAAGGGACTGTGATTTTAACAACTAAATTTGATCATGCTGGCAATGGTGCACCTCGTGTGATTGATGCTCGTAATGCTTTTATCATGAACTCCATGTTGCAAAGCGTAGTACGTAACGGCACTGCAGCCAGAGCATTACAATTAGGTAGAAGCGATATTGCCGGGAAAACAGGCACCACTAATGACCATATGGATGCTTGGTTTGCAGGCTACAGCCCTAAACAAGTAGCCGTAGCATGGATAGGTTTTGATAAACCGCAAACCTTAGGTAGAAATGAAACCGGTGCTGCTGCCGCATTGCCAATTTGGATCAAATACATGGCAAGTGCATTAAAAGACGTCCCTGAAACAGCAATGACAATGCCTGATGGTGTGATGACCGTAAACATTGATCCGACAACTGGCATACGAGATGAAGGCGGCATCATGGAGTATTTCTATCATGAAAATCCACCGCCACAAGTTGAATCATATTCAACCCCTTTAGATGATGCAGGAAATCCTATCGAACCCGCAATCAACCAAGCACAACAGGTCTTGCAACCTAACATAACTTTATCACCTACCACTCCTAACAAAATTCCACTCAATCAAAGTGGGGCTAACCAACCCGCAAAAACACCCAAATATGAGACTCAAAATTCAGGACAAAATGCAGCCGCTAAAGTATTAAATCCCAACTAAAATCATTGAATCTTAATCATCATGGCGAGAGAAAATCTACAACAACTACGTCACCTGATTGCCCAGCAAGCCGCAAGAATGATGGCTGAAGATGGCATTTCTGACTTTGCCTACGCTAAAAAAAAGGCTGGAAGGCAGATGGGGACGGTTGATAATAATATACTGCCCTCAAATGCCGAAATAGAACAAGAACTCAAACTGTACAACGCACTTTTTTTAAATGATGAACAGCCAGAAAACTTGATAAAGTTGCGAAAAAGTGCACTATTTACCATGCAATTGTTAGAAAAATTTAACCCGTATTTAACTGGTGCAGTGCTGGATGGTACTGCTGGTTTAGGTTCTGAAACACACATTCATTTGTTTGCAGACAGTGTAAAAGATGTAGAAATGTTTTTGCTCAACCAAGAAATTCCATTTGACACTAACGAAAAATCCTACCGCGTAATGAACGACGGTAAGCGCGATAAAAAAGGTGACAATCGCAGGAAGGTACCGGGTTTTTCACTTGAAACGGCCTCAGGTTTAATTAAATTAAGCGTGTTTGAAGTGGACGAAATTAGGGTTGCGACCAAGAGTGCGGCAGATGGTAGCAATGCAGATCGGCTTGATACTGATGGTGT
>CAINWC010000401.1 GCA_903854305.1 uncultured Pseudomonadota bacterium
AGTTGGCGCACGTTACCTGGCCAAGGTGAGGCAATAAGTAATTGCATTGCCTCTGGCGCAAAACCATTAAGCTTTTTATTATATTTTTTGCATAAAGCTTTTAACAAGTTATTTGCAATAAGAGCGATGTCTTCTCGCCGATCTGCAAGTGAGGGGATGACCAATCCGACAACATTAATACGATAATAAATATCTTCGCGGAAACGACCCGCTTTCATCTCTTCAACAAGATTGCGGTGTGTTGCGGAAATGACACGCACATTGATTGGAATGTTTACACTTGAGCCAACAGGTCGTACTACACGTTCTTGAAGTACGCGTAACAACTTAACTTGTAGTAAAGTTGGCATATCTCCAATTTCATCTAAAAGTATGGTGCCACCTTCTGCACTTTGAAATAAACCTTTGTGGTCGCTAACAGCGCCAGTAAATGCGCCTTTTTTATGCCCGAATAATTCTGATTCTAATAATGCTTCTGGCATCGCACCACAGTTAATTGCGACGAATGGTTCAGCTTTGCGAGGGCTTACTTGATGTATAGCATGTGCCAACAACTCCTTGCCAGTACCACTCTCGCCTTGAATCAGGATGCTGGCGTCAGACACTGCGACTAACCTAGCTTGACTGATTAGGTTTTCCATTTGAAGGCTACGCGTAAAGATGCCTTCACGCCATTTATTATCACCTTCAGTATTCATGTTTTGGTTGCGATTAGCTCCAACATCTAAAATAGTTTTTACTTGTTTTAAAAGTAATGGGGCATCTAATGGCTCTGTAAGAAAGTCAAAGACCCCACGTTGAGTTGCTGCTACGGCCTGAGGAATGGAGCCATGAGCCGTTAGAATGATCATTGGAAGTGCTGAATCAGTATGATGGATGATATCTAATAGCGTTAGTCCGTCCATATCTTGTAAGCGCAATTCACTAATGATTAGTGCAGGGTAACTGATCGCAATATGAGCTAAAGCTTCATGACCATCTTTTGCAGGTATTGTTTGATAGCCAGCGGTTGCAAGTAAGTTGCACAGTAGCTTTAATTTTTCTGCATCACTATTAACGGCTAGTATTTTATGTTTATTCTCAACCATTAGTTTGCACTTATCTTTCCCATTTTTAATTCAATTATATACGCTTATTTGTAGATGTAATTTTGTACCATAAGGATTACTACGCCATCTAAAATTTAGATGGAAGATGGATTATCTTACAAAAATTTACAATTTTAATGTTACATTCGCTTATACTGTCGTTACAAAAAAATTACAACAATAAAAAATATGGTAATTACGAAGCCAAATAATAAATAAAAAATGTAAAAAATAGGGGGATAGGATGTGTTTGACTTTAATTTTGCAATCAAATTCACCTGTCACAGTAATCAGCCGTTATGACAATTGCCGTGTTTTATTCGTTTACTGACAAAATGGCACGGATAATATTGCTGATTACAAATCTCAAATAAATCAGTTCAAGTAAGACTTGATTGTTATGAGCCTTAAGTGTTACCTACCTGTATGGGTGCTAATA
>CAINWC010000402.1 GCA_903854305.1 uncultured Pseudomonadota bacterium
GACTCAAAACGCTTTACGCGAGCCACGTGTGCAGCTTGCTTCATGGCTGTCATATTTTTATGAATAAAGCCCAAGCCGCCTTCTTGTGCAAGCGCAATAGCTAAGGGAGCTTCAGTCACAGTATCCATTGCGGCTGATAATAGCGGAATGTTTAATTGAATGTTGCGAGTGAGTTGAGTGGCGAGAGAAACCTCGCGTGGCAGCACATTAGAATAGGCTGGCACTAATAAAACATCGTCAAACGTGAGAGCTTGTTGCAATAAACGCATGCGTAAATCCTTGTACCCAAAACGAAATTATACAGATTTACGACAAAACGCGCGAGTGTGATTGATATGAAAGTGTTAATAAATTTAGCAATAACAACGGTTATGTTGGAAATGTAAAATTATTTAACCCGAACTATCATTAACTATTAGTCATAAAACACTTGCTTGAACATTTAACTAGCAATACTATTTACGTTACTGATACAAAGTCAGGATTCGTATGTCGCTGGATAATAAAGGTCCTAAATGAAATTACGTATTTTATTGCTAAGTTTACTGATATTGCCAACATTGGCGAATGCAGAAATTTACAAGTGGAAAGATAAGGATGGCACAGTGCGTTATAGCGATGTACCGCCACCATCGAACGTGAAGCAAGAGGCTTTATATGGTAAGAAAATTCCAAAACCTACAGGACTACCGCCTTTAGCGGAAGTTGAAGGTGATGCTACGGTTGCCGCTAATAAAGATAAGGCGCTTGGAAAAGATAAGGCAATCGCTGATAAAGCCTCTGATAAAAATAAAGCGTCTGCCGATAAAAGCAAGGTAGATAAAACGCCACTAGATAAAACACCACTCAGCAAAGAGGAAGCCGCAGTTAAACGGGCTAAAGATGCTGAGCAGCAAAAAAAATTAGATGAAGCAAAGCAGGCTGAATTGAAGCTGAAGGATGACAACTGCAAATCTTCAAAATCAAATCTTGCCTTGTATAGCAACGGTGGCAGAATAGTAAAAACCAATGAAAAAGGCGAGCGTGAGTATCTGGGCGATGCTGATATTACTAAAGCTAAAGCTGATTCACAAAAAGATGTAGAAAAGTATTGCGATTAACATCATTAGATACAATAAAAGCCATGAATAGTTTTTATTGTGTTGCTACACCTAAATTTTCTGCTAGCGATTTATCCATATGATTTGTGGATATCATCTGATTAATCATGGTTAAATCAAGCGTTGTAATCAATTCGTTAAAGTGACCAATAATAGCCAAATCATTCGATTTTTCCGTGAACGTATTCCCTCTTTTGAATGTACGCCCGGCTGTCACGATTGCTGCGGCCCAGTAACAGCATCATCAGAAGAGGTGGCTAGATTGCCTGTGAAAAGTGATGTACAGCATGAAGCGGCATTAGCCGAGTATAGCTGCCCGTATTTAGGCGTTAATGGCTGTGAGGTTTATGGCGAGCGGCCGTTGATTTGTCGATTGTTTGGTACTACACCGCGCTTACCCTGCCCGAATGGTAAAGGTCCAGCGGTGATGGTTGATTTGAAAGTAGAGCAGGGCATACATCACTTTCTTGCGGAAACGCGGCAGGTCTTGCTTTAATAGCTAGGCAGCTTATTCGCTATTGAAAGTCGGATGTGAACCCAATGGAGCTTATTAAAGAGCTTCATATAGTCAAAAAAACTACATATATTTAAATAGCGATAGGCCAGTTACTGCAACAAATGACTTTTGTGCTGCATCCATAATTGTTTGATTTTTTGAAAGATCCGATAGTGCGCTGGCATAATCGGTATCTTGTAAGTCAGAGAGTGATTTGCTCAGTTGCAGATCCCGCGCTGAACCTGTGGTGTTAAGTGAATCTATTTCATTAAGTTTAGAGCCAATGGAGGCTCGTACATTGATGACGTTATCAACCGAGCCTTGCAGGCTATTCATCGCTGTTGCCAAACCGCTTGTGAATGCAGCCTGTGTCGCGGCATTTGTAATCGGGGTGTTTAATAAAGTAACTAAATTGCTTAAGGTAGAAAATATATCATTTCCACCAGCTTGAAACACGCTATCCCCAGAAGCGCTTACTGCCATTTGGCGTTGAGAATCTACCTGTAGCAATTGTTGATTGCTATCGCCAGTGTATGTTGCGCCAGTGGTCGTAGCTGTAAATGGTTTTGTGCCTGTGTTGAAGCCTGCATATAAATAATTTCCAGAGGCATCTTGCGTATTGGCAAGGCCAATTAGTGCTTGTAAAGAGCCACTTAACTCTGTCGCTATATTACCTCTTTCCTGATCGGAATATGAACCGTTACCTGCGCTAACGAGTGTTGATTGTGTCGATACCAGCAAGTTGGTTACACCTGTCAGGTTTGATTCCAAGCTACTAAGTTTAGTGGTGGCAGTTTTTCGTGTATCGGTAAACTTTGAATTAACGCTTTGTGCATAAGAAACCTCAAGTGCACGTGCCGCAGCCACGGGATCGTCAGATGGAGATCCAATTCGTTTGCCTGTAGAAATCTGTTGTTGTAATTTAGATTGATCCGCTTGCAATGAGCTGATTTTCGAGATGCCTGCCTGATAGATGCTGTTAGTACTAATGCGCATGATAATTTCCCTTAACCGCCAAGCGTTAGTAGAACAGAAAATAGCTGACTAGCAATTTGCATCATTTTACCTGCAGCTTGATAAGCTTGCTGATAGCGCATTAAGTTGGTCGCTTCTTCATCCAAATTAACACCAGATTCAGACTGTACAGCGGTCGTTGCTAGATCTAGTACTTTAGCTTCAGCTGCTCCAGTTACATTTAATTCACGGGCTTTATTGCCTACAGTGTTAACCATTTGCCCAAATGCACTTGAAAAGCTAATTTTACTATTATTCAATGTACCTTGACTTTGCAGTCCCGCCAATAGGAGGCCGTTGGTGTTGTTGCCAGCCCCATTAATGCTATTCGGCGTAATGGTAAATTGATCACCATTTGCTGGCGTGCCAGAAATGGAGAAACTTAAACTGCCTACGGTGATAGTTGCACCACTGGTATAGGTGATTGGCGTGCCCGCAGGAAAGGTTGTGCTAGTACCACCCGAGGTCACCGTAACTGGTTGCGAGCTAGGTGCTAGTGAAAATGTACTTGGTAGGGGGGCCGAGCTGTAAGTAAGACCAAAGGCACTGGCTAACGGACTTGAAGCGTACGTGCTGCCCGCTGTAAGTGCGCTAATGCTAGACGAGCCAGTGTTGCCTGCGTTGGCAGTCGAACTAAGCACAGGCCCACCAACCGCCAACTTGCTGACATCAGTGATTGCTAGACTGATTGATGTAGCGGCATTTTGGGTAGGACGGATAACAAAATCATCGCCTGCAAGCATGCTGCCAGAGGCCTTACTGAAACTTAAGCCATCCAATGTTTGCGGTAAGCTGGTAAAACTTTGTACAGATTTATCGCTTAAGCGAGTAATTTTATAATTGGTGCCATCAAACTGAAGACGGTAATCACTGCTGGTAATGGCGCGTGCATCTACAATCTGGCTATCGACAACTGCTGTACCAGTGTTATAACTGCTGCTACTGACGGCTGGCGCTGGAATGTTGAATAAGGCGCCACCAGGATTTCCGTTAAGATCTAGGCCCTGCTCATGTTGCGTGTTAAACGTGCCTGCAAGTGTCACCGCAATCTGGCCGAGTTGATTTTGTACAGGGTCAAGCGATTCTGTGCGAAATTGAAGCAAGCCACCAATGGCCCCACCAGGTAGGCTGTCTGTACCTAGTACGGTAATCTTATTGTTGCTTTGATAAGCCACTTCCAATCGACTGGAATCTGTTGGCGATGGTGTGGTGGTTAATGCATAGGTGCTGGTACCCACAACCAATGGCAAGCCATTGCCCACAAATATGTTATAGCTACCCTGATTTTGTGAGACCACAGTGGTTTTTACTTGTTTACTGAGTTCTAACACTAGTTGGTCGCGCTGGTCTAATAAGTCATTTGGCTGATTTCCCGTAGCGCTAATGGCTTTATCAATTGCGTCATTCAGGCCAGCAATCTGTTTTGCGTAAGTATTAACCAAAGCTACGCTTGAGGTCAGTTGTGTATTTACACCATCGCGAATCTGGTTAAGATTATCACTGGTACTTTTAAAGCGGTTTACTAATGTTTGCGCATCTGATAATGCGGTTTGACGGGTAGGGATATCGCTAGGACTGGCAGACAGATCTTGTATACCATTAAAAAAACCATTCATTGCTGGGTTTAAACCAGCAGCAGCATCGGATAGCATATTATCAATACTGCTAAGCTGCGTACTATAAGCATTAATACCTGCGCTGACCGACTGGCTATTGACGACTTGCTTAGCGAGTATGTCGTTGTAAACACGTGTGACAGCAGATACTTGCGTACCCTGACCAACATAACCATAACCGAAATTCTGCGATTGTGCAGCAGATTGCACAACGACTTGCCGTGAGTAGCCTGGTGTGGCGGCGTTAGCGATGTTATTCCCCGTCGTACTAATTCCGACTTGGGCTGCATTAAGAGCGCTTTGTCCTATGCTTAGTATGTTAGAGGCCATGGTATTTACTCTTATCGAATCTTATATATATTGGTGATGTCGGCATAAAATTACAAAACTTTAGGCCGTATTGCAAATTAGACTTTACGAGGAGGTTACCTTTTGAATCACACTGGCTAATTTCGTCGCATAATTAGGGTCTGTGGCATAACCCGCTTTTTGCATGGCTTGCGCGTAACCATTCACATTTTGCAAATTAGCCATGACGTTTTCATAGCGCGGATTGTTGCGCATCAGGTTGGCAAAGTCTTTAAATGAATCTGCATAATTATCGTAAGCTCGAAATTTTTCGATACGTTTTTGCTTTACGCCATGAATATATTCAGTCGTGGCCGCTTCTACTACTTTGCCACTCCAGCTGCCCGTGGCTTTGATGCCGAATAAGTTGTTGCTCAGTGTGCCGTCTGCAGCTTTTATTTCACGTTTACCCCAACCGCTTTCTAATGCGGCTTGACCCAGCATCAAGTGCGCCGGTACACCAGTGGCGCGACTGGCTGCTTCTGCATGTTGAGCCATGCGGTTTTGGAAATCAGTGGTGTTGTCGCTCAACGGTTGCAGGTTTTTCGATTTATTGCTGTCTGGCATTATGGTGTTTGAGCTTGTGTCGACTGGCGTTAATATTTGTTCCAGCGCTTTCATCGTGCTTGGTAAATAAGGGTTATTCAAGGTGGGGGAGCTTGCTGGCGCACTAGCTTCTGAACTCGGCGGCACATCCGTAATGGCTTGTTGCATGGTATTTGTGGCTAGATTACCACCTTTGCTGAGTTGTCTGGCAAGCACATCTGCTAATCCAAGCCCTTTTGAGGCTAGGTTGCTACTTAGTTGCTGATCCAGCATCGACGTAAATGTACGGCTTTGCTCATTATCAAAAGGGCTATCTTGCGGCGATGCGTCACGCATGCTTTTCAGCATCATGTTCATGAAAATAGCTTCAAATTGCTTGGCTACGCCCTTGATTGCTTCAGGCGAGTTTTCTTTAGCGGCCAGTTTAAGGTTGTTTAAGCCGTTGGCATCAAAGGCTACTTTCCCTGATAAATCTGCACCGTTGACCATGCTAGATCACCTCTAAGTCAGCATGTAGCGAACCTGCTGCCTTCATGGCTTGTAATATGGCTAGCAAGTCTTGCGGTGTTGCGCCAATTGCATTGAGCGCCTTCACCACATCGGAAAGGTTGGCGCCGCTGTTGAGTAACAAGACCTTGCCAGGCTCTTTAGTGATTTCAATTTGTGAGCGTGCAGTGGCTACAGTTTGGCCGCTAGATAAAGCCCCAGGTTGGCTAATGACAGGCGAAGTATTAATGACTACTGAAAGATTGCCATGTGAAACGGCGCAGCTTTCTAGCGTAACCGCTTGATTCATCACCACTGAACCAGTACGTGCATTCAGGATTATTTTGCCATTACTTGCAGCCGGTATTACGTTAATGGTTTCTAGTGCTGCAAGAAAAGCGATGCGACTGAGTGTGGCACTTGGTTGCACTTTAATGACACGTCCATTTTGAGCGACTGCCGTATTTTGGCCGAATTTGCGATTAATCGCATCAACGACTAATGTTGCAGTAGAAAAGTCAGATTCTTTAAGCTCAAGATTAATGCTGTCTGTTTGGCTAATGTTACTTGGTATTGCGCGTTCTACTGTTGCGCCATCTGAAATTCTACCTACGCTCAAGTGATTGATTTGCGCAGTACTGCCATTAGCCGAAGCGCCTACGCCACCGACGACAAGGTTGCCTTGCGCAATGGCATATACCTGACCATCAGCACCTTTGAGCGGCGTCATGAGTAGCGTGCCGCCACGTAAACTTTTAGCGTTACCCATGGATGACACTGTAACGTCCAGATTTTGTCCAGGCTGAGCAAAGGCGGGTAGGCTACTGGTGACCATGACTGCGGCTACATTTTTAAGCTGCAAGCTGGTGCCTGGTGGTAAGCTCACGCCCATTTGCTGCATCATGCTAATAATGCTTTGTACGGTAAATGGGGTTTGTGTGGTTTGGTCACCGGTGCCATCTAAGCCAACGACAAGACCATAGCCTAACAGCTGGTTGTTTCTTACGCCTTGAATCGTGGTTAAGTCTTTTAGTCTTTCTGCATGCGCCGGTGTTATAAATACTACGCTGGATAAAAACAGTATGCAGGCAATAGCTCTGAAGTTTGTGGCTGTGATGTTAATAGCACTTTTTAGGGTTTTAATTGTTACGCTAGACATATAGATCGTCCCTCCAAGCGAGGCCACTACAGCGGCGACCATTATAATGGCACCATGCTTAAGAAAAATCTTGCAAACATAGAGGCAACGCCTGCAGCATCAATCTTGCTGTTGGTTCTATATTCAATACGTGCATCTGCCACGGTGGTAGAGGCAACAAAGTTTCCGATGGCGATGGTATCTGGATTGACTACACCAGAAAACCGTACAAACTCAGTGCCTTTATCAAATGAAACTTGTTTTTCACCACTCACAAGCAGAAAGCCATTCGGCAATACCTCTATCACCGTAGCTGTGATCGTTCCCGTAAACACATTGCTTGAGTTAGCCGCCGCTTTATCTGCATAAGAGTTTGCCGCAGTACCCGCAAAGCTGGCTTTAGGCACTGGATGACCGAATAAGCTGGTAATTGAGTCGCTTGCTGAACCACTCTTACTGCCAGAGCTACCGCCGGCTTTTGTGGCGGTCGTGTTCTCAGTGATGTTTACTGTGACGGTATCGCCTACAAAACGTGGACGCCTGTCTTCAAATAATGGGTGATAAGCCGCAACATTAAAAATCGCGCCATTGTTCGCTGAAGCTGCTGGAGCCAGTGGTGCCTTTGCCGTCATCGGTTGTTTAACGATAGATTCTGGGGTGATTGCACAACCACTTACTAGCAGGCTTGTCAGCACAAGTAGATTGATCATAAAAAGTCGCACAAAGCCATGTCCGAATAAAGGGTCGGGTAGCAACTGATTGCATGCTCTACGATAGATTGTATTCAACATCATCGACTCTTGGTTGTGTTTGGATTCGTGCATTTAAATTTTTATTTAACTTTTACTATTAACCAATATTACATCTGTGTTAGTTTTTGCAACATCTGGTCAGACGTTGTAATTGCTTTGCTGTTGATTTCATAAGCACGTTGCGTTTGAATCATGTTGACCAGTTCTTCCACCACGTTGACGTTCGACGTTTCAACGTACCCTTGTGATAACAAACCTGAACCATTTGCTCCAGGGGTATTGGTGTTGGCGTTACCAGAAGCCGCTGTTTCTACATAAAGATTTTCACCCTTACCTTGTAAACCGGCCGGATTGATGAACGTGGCTAATTGCAATGATCCGACTTGTGTGGAAGCCGCAGTCCCTGCCAGCGTAATAGACACAGTACCGTCACGACCGATCGTTAAACTTTGCGCAGTGGCTGGAATTGTAATGGCAGGCTGTACAGGAAAGCCACTAGAGGTCACCAGTTGACCTTGGCTATCTACCTGAAAGGAGCCGTCACGAGTATAGGCTGTGGTGCCATCTGGCAGCAACACTTGAAAAAAGCCAGCACCTTGAATGGCGATATCTTTGTCATTGCTCGTTTGCTGAAGATTACCTTGGCTAAAAATACGCTCGGTTGCCACAGGTCGTACGCCTGTACCAAGTTGCAAGCCAGATGGTAATTGTGTTTGCTGTGAGGATTGTGCACCAGGTTGGCGAATGTTTTGATAGAGCAAGTCTTCAAACACCGCACGTGAACGCTTAAACCCATTGGTACTGACGTTCGCCAAGTTATTGGCGATTACGTCCATTTGCGTTTGTTGGGCATCAAGGCCAGTTTTTGAAATCCATAGTGAGCGTATCATTTTATTTCCTTTTAGCAAGACTTGCCAGCGGAGCCGGGTTAGTCGCGCTTATCAGTTTGTTCTGACCAAAAATCAGCTTCTAATTAAATGCCTGCAACTAGTGCGCTGATTAACTTTTCGTTAAAGCTATCCATTGTTATGTAGGATTGAACTTTGGTTTAATTTCTGGAGTTTAATCTCTGGTTCTATCAGCATAGGTTAATGTTAACCTAAGCATACTTAACCCAAACTCAAGAGTTGAGACGCTTTATTGGCGTTATTCTCAGCGCTTTGCATGAGCTTCATTTGCGTTTCAAACTGCCTGGCCAAGCTAATCATTGTGACCATGGCATCAATCACGTTCACATTACTTGCCTCAAGCGCACCACTCACCACGTTGACGTTCGCATCAACTTCGGCAGGGTTGCCATCTTTGGTCACAAATAAACCATCTTCAGCACGTACTAGGTTTGTTTCAGGTGGATTGACCAGCTTCAGGCGGCCAATCGCATTGGAAGGGCCCGGTAGCGTGTTGTTGGAAACCGATGACACCGTACCATCTTTGGCTATGGAAATCTTGATATCCGGAGGAATGCTGATTGGGCCGCCATCACCCGTCACAGTGAGGCCAGAAGCCGTTTGCAGCACGCCATTTTCACTGACTTTTAGGGATCCATTACGGGTGTAACCTTCAGAACCGTCTGGTCGCTGAACAACTAACCAGCCCTTACCTTGAATGGCTACATCTAATTCACGGTTGGTTGATTGAATCGTGCCAGAATTAAAGTCGGCACCTACCGTTGCATCGACTACAAAAGCACGCGTAGATAAGGCATCGCCAATGACAGGTACTGCGCGAAATGAATCTACTTGTGATTTAAAGCCAGTAGAGGTTACGTTGGCTAAATTATGCGCAGTCGTTGCCTGTTGCTCAAGTATATGTTTTGCACCCGTCATTGCGGTGTAAATCATGCGATCCATATCGTTTCTCCTTAATCTATATCAGCCATTCAAATCAATGATTAACGTAAGTTAACCAAGGTTTGCAGTACCTGATCCTGTGTTTTAATTGTTTGAGCATTAGCTTGGTAGATACGTTGTGCAGTAATCATATTGACTAGCTCCGCAGTCAGATCCACATTGGAGTCCTCTTGTGCTGATGCTTGCAGTACGCCTAGCGAGCCTGTATTCGGTGTGCCTACTAACGCTGCACCAGAAGTCGCACTCTCAGACCAAGCATTACCGCCTAAAGATTGCAATCCATTTGGATTGGTGAAATTTGCCAGCACTAATTGCCCTAATGTTTTAGATTGCCCATTGCTATAGCGCCCAATAATCGTGCCATCCGCACCCGTGTTAAAACTCGCCAAACGACCTGAAGTGAAGCCATCTTGCGTTAAGCTGTTGACACTGAAATTCGACCCAAATTGTGTACTTCCAGAATAATCTAGGGTCATTGAAACAGCATTTGCGCCTGTCGTTGGTGTAAAGGCAATAGAAGGTATGGCAGGGGTGATAGTAGGTGTAATGCCCGTGCCACTAAAGAGTAGTCTAGCCGTTCTTGTTAGCGGCACGGTTGGTGCCGGAACCGACACGCCATCCGCAGTTGTATATACATTCCAATCGCCTGGCGCCGTTTTTACAAAATAGTTCTGTATCGTATGTGAGTTACCTAGACTATCGAACGTGGTTACTGCGGTTGAGTTGTGGTAGGTGGTCGGGTCTGTCGGGTCAAAAGCTGCTGCTGAAAGTGCGGTATTACGGGAGTCTAAATTAACTAACCCAGTGACTGAGGTTGTTGCTGACGGCTGTAAATCTGCAGTATTAATGTTAAGCTCTGATGGTGCGCCTGTATTCAGTACGCCTGTTGGACTGGCTGTGTAGCCGGTTAATCGCTTGTTTGACGCGTCTACGATATAGCCAAATTTATCCAACTGAAACTGACCATTCCGTGAGTAGGTAATGGCACCGTTATTACTCATACGAAAAAATCCGCCACCATTAATGGCTATATCCAATGGGTTACTGGTGCTAGTGACGTTACCTTGTGTGAATTGTTGGGCAACATTCGATAAATTTGTACCGATACCGATTTGTGTCGCACCACCACCTGTTAGTGAGTTAGCAAACACATCGGCGAACTCAGCACGCGATTGCTTAAAGCCCACGGTGTTGGCATTTGACACATTGTTGCCGATGACTTCTAGTTGTTTTGAAGCTGCGTTGAGGCCACTAAGACCTTGTTGAAAACTCATGGTGTTCTCCTAATGTTGCTATTGAATATATTGCTAAATAAGGGATGGCTAGGTTTTTAATCGCTAGGTTTAATTAACTAGGGTTTAATTAACCAGTCACTTAGAAAATCTCTTTCACATCACTGGTGCTTACACTCGCCAGATTGCTCAAATTAAGTTTGATACCACTGGTGCTGTTTGATACGCTCATTACCTGAGCATAATTCAAACCGCTGGCGGTAACGCTCTGACTCGCAGTTGTTGCGGTGACATCAAATGTATAGCTACCAGTTTTGGCAACGGAGCCGTTATCAGCAAATCCATCCCAATTTAAAGATGCTGTTCCTGCACTTTGTGCGCCAAGTGAGAGGGTTCTGACAGTGTTGCCAGCCGAGTCTTTGATGGCGACTGTGAGTTTATCTGCACCTATTGGTAGATCGACGCCAAGATAACTACCGGTGCCAGTAGAATTAATCGCATTGCCAGGCACCAGTACGTTATGGCCTATCATGCTGGATGCTTGATAAGATTGACCGTTTTGTACGCTTCCAATCAATGACTCTACAGTTGTATTAAGTTTGTCGATACCAGTGACGGTAGAAAGCTGTGCCATCTGACTCGTCACTTGGGCGTTATCCATCGGGTTAAGGGGATCTTGATTTTTCATCTGTGTGACCAATAACGTCATGAATCTATCTTGCGTTGCGCTCGCGCTAGATGCCGCTGTGTTTTTTATACCATTTACACTATTAAGTAATGCTTGGGATGCTGTGTTTGTGGTGCTTTGAACTGATGTCGTCATGGTCATTTCCTTTTTATTAAGCTGCTTTTGTATTTTTACCTAAATTCGCCTACTGCTGAGTTCTTGCTTTAGGTCAGCTTATTGCTGAGCCGTTATTAAGGTCAGTTTATTGCTGACCTATTGTCAGTGTTTTAAGCAGCATGGTTTTTGCTGCGTTCATGGTTTCAACATTATTTTGATAGGCGCGGGAGGCAGAAATCATGTTCACCATTTCTTCGGTCACATTCACATTCGGCAGCGTGACATAGCCTTTTTCATCCGCTAATGGATGTTTAGGGTCATATACCACTCTAGGAGGCGATGCGTCTTCAATTACTTTAAGCACCTTTACGCCGCTCGCATCAGGCGAAGCGGTTGGCGTGGCACTAAATACCACTTGTTTCGCTTTATAAGGTGAACCGTTCGCGCTGGTTGCGCTGTCGGCATTAGCCAGATTGC
>CAINWC010000403.1 GCA_903854305.1 uncultured Pseudomonadota bacterium
CGATGGGCAAAATTAGCCGACTTCGAAATTACTGAAATAAGTTATGAGGAGTATGAAAGTTACTACGCCAAAGAACGAAGATTAACAACAAGACAACCTAACGCAAAGTAAACTTAAATAAGTGACGCCATTACATCATGAGCCTCAGGCCTTTCAGGTATCAACACATTGATATGACTAGCACCTGAGACATTTTTTTGGAGTTAGGTTCAACCGTTGCCTTACCATTTCAGTCAATGCATCAATTGAGTAAATATCAGTTTCGTTAATCAACTTTATAAGCCAAAAAAATCTGGCAATAATTTATGGCATACTCACGCCATGACAAATGCGCATCCTCTTAAATCCAGCACCAATCCTATCATTGAGCAGAGCTTGACCTTGGCCAGTAGCCACTATGAAAACTTTCCGGTAGCTTCTGTTTTTTTACCACAACATTTGCGTGAGCCGATTGGCTTGATTTACAGCTTTGCAAGACAGGCAGATGATTTTGCTGATGAAGGTGACTTAACCATTGATCAACGCTTAACTTTGCTAAACGACTTTCGAGATGAGCTTGATTTGCTGCATGCTTACATCAAGCCGCAATCTGCATTCTTTGCAGCGTTGGGCGCTATGATTAAGGTAAGAAAACTGCCTTACGAACCATTCTATGACTTACTGGATGCCTTCAGTCAAGACGTGACCAAAACACGTTATGCCGATTATGACGAGGTGTTAGATTACTGCAAACGCTCTGCCAACCCTATTGGCCGCCTTATGCTGCATTTATATATGCAATCTAGCCCTAGCAATATTCAGCTTTCTGATAATATTTGCAGTGCATTGCAAATCATCAACTTCTTGCAAGATATTGCGATTGATTTCCAAAAAAATGACGGAAAACAGCGCATTTATATGTCGCAAGAAGAGTTGGCCGCTTTTGGTATTACTGAGCTAAACATTAAAGAGTATGTCGATGGCATAAAGAATACAGATGAGAATTGGCAGCAATTTATGCTATTTAATTTGCATCGTGTAAACGCTTTGCTATATGCCGGCAAGCCGCTTGGGCGCATTTTAACTGGGCGTATAGGCTTTGAAATGCGCATGATTATTGCGGGTGGCGAGCGTATCATCCATAAGATTAGCAGCGTAAATGGTGATATATTTAGGCATAGGCCAACATTGAAACACACTGATTGGATTGTGATATTTTTTAAGGCGCTGTTTAGGATATAACGACAACAATGACACCACAGCAATATTGCCAACAAAAAACCGCAAAAAGCGGGTCAAGCTTCTATTACAGCTTTATGTTTTTATCCAAACAAAAACGTGAGGCGATTACCGCCCTTTACGCATTCTGTCGTGAAGTAGATGACATTGCCGATGAATGTACCGAGCTGCATATTGCACAAGTGAAGCTTAACTGGTGGCGTTCTGAAATTGAAAATCTCTATCAAAACAAGCCGATACACCCTGTTTCTAAAGCGCTTTTAATTCCAATTAAAACTTACCATCTCGATGCCGAGCACTTTAATGAAATTATTGATGGTATGGAAATGGATTTAAACTTCAATCGTTACGAAGACTTTAAACAATTACAACTCTATTGCTACCGGGTCGCCAGTGTAGTCGGCTTACTTTCAGCGCAGATATTCGGTTTTAACAATCGCAAAACCCTTAAGTTTGCCCATGATTTAGGCATGGCATTCCAACTCACCAATATCATCAGAGATGTAGGAGAAGATGCTCGTCGTAACCGTATTTACTTGCCACTAGACGAGCTGGCAAAATTCAACGTGACTGAAGATGACATTTTGCATAACCGTGAGTCTGATGCGGTTAAGCAATTGCTGGACCATCAAATTGAACGCGCGGAGAGTTATTATGACCGTGCTTTAAATGAACTCCCTGATGAAGACCGTAAAAGCCAGCGCGTGGGTTTAATGATGGCGGCAATCTATCGCACCCTACTACGTGAAATTAAAGCCGATGGCGCACAAAAAGTGTTGAACTCACGTACGTCACTCGGTGCATTACGTAAGCTGTACTTAGCTTTTCAAGTGTGGATTAGAAATCTCTAAAGTTAAATTTCCAAGGTCTATCTTAAATGACTAAACCCCTTGTTGCTATTATAGGCGGCGGTTGCGCAGGTCTAAGTGCAGCCGTAACGCTTGTTGACCGCGGTTTTCAGGTGACGATATTTGAAGCGAGCTCTCAGCTAGGTGGGCGGGCGCGAACGGTGTTGGTAGAAAATAATAGCTTGATGCACCTGCTTGATAACGGACAGCATATTTTATTAGGTGCATATCGTGAAACTTTAGCCCTGTTACATAAAATTGGCGTAGATGAAAAACAAGCATTTTTACGCTTGCCATTGCAAATTAATATGCAATCAACGTCTGAAAAGTCAGCATTTTCATTAAA
>CAINWC010000404.1 GCA_903854305.1 uncultured Pseudomonadota bacterium
ACTCAGTTCAATCAATTGAAATCTGCTTGAACTGAGTTGTTCAGGGTCGACTAATTAAAAAAATGCTAGTGTGTCTATTATTTTCTTAGATTGTTGCGTTGGTATATGGTCATGGCATCGTGGTTAGGCACCTCAACGAAAATTTTTTGTTGTGAAGCAGTGCAAGAAAACTCCTGCAACTTTCACGCAGGGTCGCTAATGTTAGCGTGGAAATTGCAGTAATAAACCATCAGGATTTGAATCGGCATTGCGTTTAAGGAACGAATTTAGGGTGTAAATTGAAGCTAACTTCCCGTTGGACTGATCTATATCGGCAGGCTATCCTAGCGCTAGCCTATGCCATTTTAGCAAAGATCGTGCTCGGGTTTTTCGCTGCCAATGGGGTCGTCTCTATAGTGTGGCCATCAAGTGGACTTGCCTTAGCGGCGTTGCTGATTGGCGGCAAAAAATACTGGCCAGGTATTTTCGTTGGCGCACTCATCGGTAACGTCATGCAAGGTAGCGCGGTGGCCATTTCCATTTTGATTGCCTCAGGCAACACACTTGAAGCGCTCACTTGCCTTTGGATACTGTCACACATTCTCTTTAATACCAATCTGACTAAGCCGCTTGATTTTCTTTGCATGGGTGTTGCTGGAGCAATCGGTGCCTGCGTGAGTTCGCTGATCGGCGTATCTACGCTACTAATGGCAGGTGTTATCACCAAGCAGGCATTCGGTCTGAATCTATTGCATTGGTGGCTAGGGGACATGCTGGGTATTATTCTGGTGACACCGATGCTGCTGGTATGGCGACATCTGCCCTGCGGCTGGCTTAAGCAGCCGCGGCTGCTTGAGACCGTTGCATGTTTCGGGTTGGCTTTTCTTTCTGGGCAGATTATCTTCCTCGGTTGGTTTCATGAAATCTTTGGCGTTACAGCCAGAGGCTATTGGGTCTTTCTATTCGTTACTTGGAGTGCTATCCGCTTTGGTCGTCATGGAGTCTTGCTTGTGATTTTCATGACCGCAATACAAATGCTAGCAGGCATGGTTCTGGAAGTTGGGGGCTCGACTAATCGTCAGGTTCCTGTCGGATTGTTAAATTTTTGGTTGTACATGCTTGTGATGACGGGTATTGGCATATTGCTGGCGCTGGTGATTGAAGAGCTGAAGTTGGCGAAAGTCTCTATCTCTCAAAACCGCGATCTTTTTAATAAAATATCCGAGCACGCACCTGGCGTCATTTACCAATTCAAGCTATTCCCAGACGGGAGATCATGCTTCCCTTTCGCCAGTGAAGGCATACGAGATATCTATGAAGTTACACCAGAGCAAGTCCGTGAGGATGCTTCGGCCGTATTTTCCATCATGCATCCAGAGGATTATGAAGGTGTAGTCACCTCTATTAAAGAATCCGCCTTTAAGTTAAGCCTGTGGCAGCATGAGTACCGCGTGGTATTGCCTAAGCAAGGCATCTGCTGGCGGTTGGGCGAGGCGCAGCCTGAAAGACTGGCGGACGGGAGCGTGCTTTGGCATGGCTTCATTAGCGATATTACCGTGCGCAAGCAGGCGGAAGCACAAGTACAGCGTTTATCAAAATTATATTTAGCGCTTAGCGAGATCAACCAAGCCATCGTCCGCATGGAACAACAGCAAGAGTTGTTTCCGCTGGTGTGCCGCTGCTCCGTTGAGTTCGGCGGTATGAAGATGGCTTGGGTAGGAAAGCTGAACGAGGCAAGCCGAGTGATCGTGCCAGTTGCGAGTTATGGAGACTCGACCGGATACCTCGATAATTTGCGTGTCTCCTCGGATGCTGACCTCCCGGAAGGCCGGAGTGCAACGGGCACTGCGTTACGCGAAAATACGGCGGTCATTATCAACGATTTTCTCAGCAACCCCATGACGATGCCTTGGCGGATACAAGCCAAGAACCTCGGCTGGGCTTCGGCTGCAGCATTTCCAATTCAGCGCAACGGTCGGCCATTTGCTGTGCTTACTGTTTGCCATTCGCAAGTAAATGCTTTCGATGAGGAAGCCATTGCTTTGCTGGTGGAGATGTCGAAAGATATTACATTCGCGCTGGATAATTTCGACCGTGAGGTGCAAAGAATTGCAGGGGAAGAGTCGCTACGCTTGGCAGCTTCTGTCTATGAGGCCAGTAGCGAGGGGATCATGATCACAGATTCTGATAATCATATCATTGCGATTAATCCAGCCTTTACAACAATTACCGGCTACATTTTTAATGAAGTGATTGGTAAAAGTCCTGGCATGTTCAAATCCGGCCATCATGATGAAATGTTCTATCAACTCATGTGGAATGCGCTCAATAACAACGGTTTCTGGCAGGGTGAGATATGGGACAAGCGTAAGAATGGTGAAATTTACCCAAAGTGGCTCACCATCAATGCCATTTTTAATGAGGCTGGGTCGGTGCAACGATGGGTGGCAATGTTCACTGACATTACCCATAAAAAGGAAAGCGAAAACCTGATCTGGCGGCAGGCTAATTTTGACTCTCTTACTGGGTTACCAAACCGTCAAATGTTTTACGACCGGTTAGAGCTGGACATAAGAAAATCCCAAAGAACCAGCCGTCTTTTTGCGTTGATGTTTATTGACCTTGACCAATTTAAAGAGGTCAACGACACACTCGGCCATGATGTCGGTGATGATATGCTAAAGGTTGTAGCGCATCGCCTTAGCAGTTGTGTGAGAGAAACTGATGCGGTATCACGATTAGGCGGAGATGAATTCACTATTATTTTGAGTGAACTGGATGACTCAATTAGTGTTGAACGTATCGCTCAGAAAATTCTAAAAAAATTAGCCGAGCCTTTTCATTTGCATCATGAAGTCGTTTATATTACGGCCAGTATTGGCATCACGTTTTATCCAGAAGATGCCACCGCTATCGAAACGCTACTCAAGGGTGCTGATCAAGCCATGTACGCAGCTAAAAATCAGGGTCGCAACCGCTATAGTTACTTTACCCAAAGCATGCAGGAGGCCGCACAGCGGCGCATGCATCTAGCCAATGAGTTACGTGGGGCTCTTGTCGGCAATCAGTTCTGGGTCGCTTATCAGCCAATCGTTGATCTTGAGAGCGGCAATATATACAAAGCA
Organism: uncultured Pseudomonadota bacterium; assembly: GCA_903854305.1. Lineage (GTDB taxonomy): Bacteria > Pseudomonadota > Gammaproteobacteria > Burkholderiales > Methylophilaceae > Methylotenera. The sequence continues at coordinate 3,105 of CAINWC010000404.1, forward strand.
GAGGCGCTAATTCGTTGGCAACATCCAGAACGTGGCCTCATCAGTCCAACTGAGTTTATACCGATTGCAGAAGATACTGGGCTCATTATTGAAATAGGCGAATGGGTGTTCCGTGAAGTAGCAAAACAAGTTTCATACTGGCGCAAATCTTACCAGCCTGAATTTCAAGTCAGTATCAACAAATCGCCAGTGCAGTTTCGTGATGAGGATTCAAACTATGCTTCATGGCCTGTTCAACTGCAACAAATAGGTTTGCC
>CAINWC010000405.1 GCA_903854305.1 uncultured Pseudomonadota bacterium
ACAAACCATTATTTTCACGTCCACTAAACGTCATGCTGATTTATTAGCGGATGAGTTATATAACGCAGGTCATAAAACAGGTGCGTTACATGGGGATATGACGCAAGGGGCTCGTAATCGAACCCTCACTAAATTTAGACATGGTGATATCAGCGTATTAGTCGCAACCGATGTTGCAGCGCGTGGTATTGACGTCGATGGTATTACACACGTGATTAATTACGATCTTCCTAAATTTGCTGAAGATTATGTGCATCGTATTGGTCGTACTGGCCGTGCTGGTAACACTGGTATTGCAATTTCTTTTGCATCAAATATGGATCGTCATATCTTACGTAAAATTGAACAGTTCACTGGCAACCGTATGGAACCAGGTGTTGTTGAAGGCTTTGAGCCAAAACGTGCAATGAAAATGGATGGTCCAGGTAATGGCCGTGGTGATATTCGCCGTGATGCCCATAAACCAGGTGGTCGCGGTGGCTTTAAACCACGTGATGACCGTGGTAGCTTTAACGACCGTGGTCCACGTACTGAAAGCCGTGGCGATACTCGCCCTAGCTTTAGCCGTGACAGCGAAAGCCGTGGTAACCGTGAATCAGCACCACGTGAATCAAATGGCAACTCAGCAGGCTATGCTGGCCGTTCAGATTCAAACCGTTCAGAAAGACCTTCCGGCGACCGTCCACGCAGTTTTGGTGACCGTAATGCTGGTGGCGACCGTAGTCGTAGTGACCGTCCAAGCGGCGATCGTTCAAGTGCAGCAGCGCCTAACCGTAGCTTTGGTGACAGCGTAGCCTTTGGCAAAAAACCTTTTCCACGTGATGGCGCTAGCGCTCCTCGTGGTGACAGTAATCGTGGCGACAGCCGTGGTGATAACCGCGGTAACCGTCCAGATGCGCCACGTGGTGACAACCGTGTTTTAGGTCAACGTTACGAAGGCCGTGCTGATGCACCGCGTGGCGATCGTTCATCTGCGCCAGCACGCCGGGACAGCAATGATAGCCGTCCAGCACGCCCTAGCACTGATTCACGTAGCTTTGGTAATGCAAATGCTGGTAGCGGTGCTCCACGCCGTCCACGTAGTTTTGCCTAAATCAATTTAATAGTGCCCAACAACATGACAGAAATAGTAAATTTTGACAGCATCAGTTTTAACGACTTAGGCTTAGCGCCGGAGTTACTTAAAGCACTCACTGATTCTGGTTACACCACGCCCACGCCAATTCAAGCACAGGCAATCCCTGTGGCCTTGGCTGGGGGTGATTTAATGGCAGGCGCGCAAACTGGCACAGGTAAAACTGCGGCCTTTGCGTTGCCTTTGCTACAAAAATTACTACCGTTTGCAAACAATGGTGCCTCACCTGCTAAACACCCAGTGCGCGCGTTGATTTTAACGCCAACGCGTGAACTGGCCATTCAGGTGGAAGAAAGTGTACGCGCTTATGCAAAACATACGCCGCTACGCTCACTGGTGGTATACGGCGGTGTTGATATCAGAACACAAACCCCGCATTTAAAGACGGGGATTGAAGTTTTGGTCGCCACGCCTGGTAGGTTGTTGGATCACATTGAACAAAAAACAGTACAGCTAAATCAAGTGCAAATGTTAGTGCTGGATGAAGCAGATAGAATGCTGGACATGGGCTTTATGCCTGACTTGAAAAGAATTTTGGCGTTGCTGCCGAAGCAGCGTCAAAATTTAATGTTTTCAGCGACATTTTCAAATGATATTAAAAAATTAGCCGATGACTTTTTAACCAAACCACAATTAATCGAAGTAGCGCGTAGCAATGCGACCAACGATAACGTGACACAAAAAGTGTATTCAGTGGCTCAAAGCGATAAAGAAGCTTTACTGATACAACTGCTCAAAGCAGCCGATGCAAAACAAGTGATTATATTCACCAAAACCAAGATTACCGCCAGCCGCTTAAGCCGTAGCTTAGAGCGTGAAGGCATTGCCGCTGACGCGATTCACGGCGACAAAACCCAACAAGAACGCATTAAAGCCTTAGATGCTTTTAAAGCATGCACTGTAACAGCGCTTGTTGCGACCGATGTAGCCGCCCGTGGTTTAGATATTAGCGAATTGCCGATGGTGATTAACTACGAGATTCCAAGCGCGCCAGAAGACTATGTGCACCGTATTGGTCGTACAGGCCGTGCCGGTGCATCAGGCATTGCGATTTCATTCGTAAGCCCTGAAGAAGAAAAGTACATGGTGGAAATTGAAAAGCTGATTAAGCGCGAAATCACCAAAGAAATTGTTGTGATTGAAAAACCAATCGCTAGAGCGCGTACCAGCTCAACTGCCAGCAAAACTAGTCAGCATAAATCTACTAGCAGTGCATCTAACCAAGATGCTTCTGCCACTAAACGCACACCGTTTAAAAAGAAAAGTACCGACCCTTGGTTTGATAAACCTTATGAAGCGGTGGTCGCGGCACAACAACAAGTGACTGTGCGATCAAGCTCTACTAGAAAAGCGCCAGTGGCGGCGTTATTAGGTGGTTTAGTATTGAATAAATAGTTTAGTTAACAATACGTTAATGTGCGTTTATTAAATTAAAAAGGGTTAGCTTAGCTAACCCTTTTTGCATTTTGTCGTTGCAAGATTGAAACTTCGCAACCAGTAATTTCTGACGAACCGATCTATTGATTACGCATAAAATCAGCAACCCCGTACAATTGCTCCGCAAGTTTGGTCATCAGCGCATCATCAAAACCCTGTTGATGCATAGCCTTAATCATGCAATACATCCATTGATCCCGTGCGGATTCATCAACAGCAAAAGGCATGTGGCGCCGACGAAGCATGGGGTGACCGTAACGCTCTATGTATAACTGCGGTCCGCCTGTCCAACCCGATAAAAACATGAATAGTTTTTCTCGCGCCTCGGTCAGGTCTGCCTGATGCATCGCTCTTAGCGGCACAGCTTTAGGATCAGTATCCATAATGTCGTAGAAAGTCTCGACTAAATTACGTATATTTTCAATGCCGTTAGTTTCGCCGCCCAGCAACTCAAAAAAAGTGCTTTTGTTACTACCAACTTCTTCTATTTTATTCAGCATGTTATTTAAGCCAATTCAACAAATTTAAACAACTTTTTTTACACAGCTTTAGGTTTAACCAAACTAGCGGCCAATTTTGCACGTTCACGCGCTTCAGTCACATCTTTACCCGTGGCAAGCGCGACGCCCATACGACGCTTCACAAATGATTCTGGTTTACCAAATAGGCGAATATCGCTGCTTGGCACGGCCAATGCTGCATCTACACCGTCAAAAATTAAATTATGTGATTCATATTGGCCATAAATTACAGCACTTGCACCAGCCTCACGTAAGCTAACATCGACTGGCAAGCCTAAAATCGCACGCGCATGTAAATCAAATTCGCTAAAGCGCTGGCTACACATGGTCACCATACCAGTGTCATGCGGACGTGGGCTAACTTCACTGAACCACACTTTGTCACCTTTAATAAACAGCTCCACACCAAATAAACCAAGGCCACCCAAGCTATCTGTTACCGCTTTTGCGATGCGTTTAGATTCAACTAATGCGCCAGTTGTCATGGCCTGTGGTTGCCAGCTTTCTACATAATCGCCTTTTTCTTGCACATGGCCGATTGGCTCGCAAAAGTAGGTTTGAATTTCACCTTGCGCGTTTTTTGCACGTACAGTGAGCAAGGTAATTTCATAATCAAAATCAATCTGTCCTTCCACAATCACCACACCTTGATTCACTCGTCCGCCAGTCGCCGCATAATCCCAAGCGGTTTTAACTTCGCTGGCATTAGTAATCCGTGACTGGCCTTTACCAGAAGATGACATCGTCGGTTTAATAAAGCATGGATAGCCGATACCCGCATCGATTGCGGCTTGTAAGTCAGCCTCGCTTCTGGCAAACGCATAAGGTGAGGTTGGTAAATTGAGCTCTTCTGCCGCTAATCGGCGAATGCCCTCGCGATTCATGGTCAACTGCACCGCTTTAACGGTAGGAATCACCGTGGCGATACCGGCGGCTTCAATCTCTGCAAGGGTATTGGTATTAAGCGCTTCAATCTCAGGTACGATCAAATGCGGTTTTTCTTTGGCGACAAGCTCACGTAGGGCTTTATCATCAGTCATATCAATCGTATAAGCACGGTGCGCAACCTGATGACCAGGCGCATTTTTATAACGATCAACAGCAATCACTTCAACGCCTAAACGTTGCAGCGCAATAATCACTTCTTTACCGAGCTCGCCGCTGCCTAGCAACATGACGCGCGTGGCATTTGGGCTTAATGGGGTTCCAATTTGCATGATATTCTTTCAGTTTTAGTTGGCTGAATAATACCATGCAGCGATTATTCAGTCATTTCTGAATGGTAACTGCGGGGTGACTTTATTGGAAAACAGCTGTAATCGATTGCAAAACTTACGAGATATTAATGTCCGATTTGATGCTTATCCATGCGATAACGCATCGTCATACGCGTAATGCCGAGCTTACGCGCAGCTTCAGATACATTGTCGTTCGATTCTGCCAGCACTTGCACTAAAATTGCCTTTTCAGCTGCATCCAAAGTAGGCGGTGTAGTTTGATTAGTGTTAGCTTGAACCGAAAGTTGATTATTAGCGCTGTGCATTGACAAGGCTAAATCAAGCTCGGTAATCTGGCCTTCATGGCACAGCAACATCGCGCGACTGACTTGATGTTTTAACTCACGCACATTGCCAGGCCAGCTATAGCCACGAATCATTTTTACAGCGTCGGCTGAAAATACCGGACGGGATAAGCCGTAACGTCTAGCGGTTTGTGCTGCAAAATGACTCGCGAGCAACAAAGCATCACCTTCTCTTGCACGCAGAGGCGGCATAGCAATGCTCATCACATTCAATCGATAATACAGGTCTTGTCTAAAACTACCAGACTGTGACATTTCATGTAAATCACGATTGGTGGCGGCAACAAAACGTGCAGGCACGGCGCGCTCTTTGGTTGAGCCCAGCCTGCGCACCACACGACGCTCTAATACGTTGAGCAGTTTGGCTTGCAGCGCTACAGGCAATTCGCCGATTTCATCTAAAAAAAGTGTGCCGTCTTCCGCGGCCTCAATCAAACCTGGACGCGTAGATTGCGCGCCAGTAAAAGCGCCCTTCTCGTGGCCAAACAACTCACTTTCCATTAAATCTGCAGGCAATGACGCACAATCAATATGCACAAATGGCTTATCGCTACGCTTGTCATTATCTTGGCAGGACAAATGCAACAGCCGCGCGGCTACATCTTTACCTGTACCAGTTTCACCGCTAATCAGAACTGTGGGCGGTACGGTATCGTTAGCCACGAGTTGTGAGATACGCTTGATTTGCGCTTTTACACTTTGCATGACAGGGCTTTCACCCAGCAATTCAACATGGTCAATCGCGTGAGCATTGCGCTGGCGCGAATAATCCAAGCTATTACTTTGTACCGCGGCCACTTCAGCTTTTTGTACCGATAACAGTAACTCTTCAAGGTCGATCGGTTTTTTAATATAATCGACCGCGCCTTGCTTAATGGCGTTGACGGCATCGCTGACTTCACCATAGGCAGTCATTACAATCACAACCGTATTCTTTACGATTAACTCTGAAATTAGATCCAAGCCGTTACCATCAGGCAAACGCATATCCAGTAACACAATGTCTGGCGAAAACTGTTTTGCACTGGCACGCGCATCTTGCAAGCTCTCAACATGCGCGCACTCATAGCCAGCCTTTTGCAAGCGCCTCAATACTGCGCGTGCAAACAACACCTCATCTTCAACAATGAGTATTTTGGACTGTTGCTTACCTAACATTGAAGTGCTTTCTGCTGAAGCATAGCGAGAGATGAGGTGTGCCAATTGCATCTAGCGCCTTATTAATCAACATCCACTGCTGCTGCGGTTTTTGGTTTACCAAAATCATAACGTAAGCCAACCCAACCGGCGCGTGGTGCACCTGGCGCTAGGAATGTTTCATTAGCACCAGTACCATTGGCAAATGCACCATTAGCCGTAAAGCCACTGGTTCCAAGCATTGCACTAGTATAATAGCTTGCGTCAAAAACGTTATTGACCTTGGCGAACAATTGCCAGCCTGTACTAGGTACGGTGTAACGAGTATCCAGATTTAACACACCATAACCAGCCACTTTGCCAGAACCCATGAAATTTACACCATCAGCTTGATGCTGGTTATTTTCATTGCCACGAGCATATTGGCCTGAGAACAAAACTGCACTAGCACCAATCGTCCAAGTGGGTAATGCACGCCATTCAGTACGCAATTTGAATTGATGTTTTGGAATGCCTGGAATATTGTCGCCTGGATTGACAGTAATACCCATCACGGCATTGCCATTTAGATCGACTCTTGGAGCTCCAGCAGCATCTAGCAATTGATAGGCGCTTGAGTTGGAGCCGCTAGCAATATCAAACGAACTTTGATAAGTCGCCTTGATATAGCTGTAGCCTGCTGACCAACGGAAATCACCTGTTACACCGCTCAAGCCAAAATCAACCCCTTGACGGCGCGTATCACCTACATTTTGAAAGAAGCCGCTACCTGAAGTATTAGCCGCAATAAACTGTAAATCGTTAGAGTTGGTAGCACGATAAACTGACACATTCCATTTAGCATTATCTCCAAATTTACCACGCACACCGCCTTCAAATGTCTTGGCAACCACTTGTTTCAACGGTGGGTCACCGGCCATCGCATTAGGTAAATTGCATGGCATCAGAGGGTCTGCGCAGCCCATTTCAATGATAGATGGCGCACGATTGCCTTCGTTATAACCTGCGTAGACATTAAGTTCTGGTACAAAACTATAAGTCAAACCTACCGCAGGATTAAAGCGACTATAAGTATCTGAACCGGTAAGTGAGCCAGTACCAGCGCCACCAACTGGATTAATTAAATCTTCATTATTAATACGTGTGTTGTTATAACGGCCAGATGCGGTTAACGCTAACTTTGGTGTTGCGTTGTAAGTGTCAGTAGCAAATACACTCCAAGTACGGTTACGGCCTTTCAATAATACATCCTGGCTCACAGCATCCAAAGTACCGCCAACACCACGAGCAGCATCAAAAGTACTGAATAACTGACTGGTTTGTTCAAAATTGATGCGCGCCAAATCAGCACTTGCACCCGCGGTTAGCTGATTTTTGTCGGTCACCCAAGTTAATTGAGCACCTAAACCATAGCCTTTTTGGGCGGTGCGACCTTGATTGATAACACCTTCAAAAGTATCAACTGGTGAACCAGGCACAACATTAGGATCAGTCGCTGAAGTACCAAAACCAGCGTTCAAATCGCCATTATATGAACTAGTACGATTGCTTCTGTAATACGCATTCGTTGTCAGCAGAAACTCATCCGAAAGCCATGTACTCACCTTCGCATTAATAAAAGCCAGCTTGTTTTTTGTAATATCAGGTTTGGTGTAGACTGATTGGCGGCCTAAAGTTTGTAGCATGCTCTGTACCTGATAACCATTACCGGTCAACTGATTATCTGCCCCAGTAAAGCTCACATCTACATCCGTTTTTTCATTACTCCAACCTAACTTTGCAAATCCTTGCAGAACATCTGATGGTGAGCTATCACGCCAGCCATCTTCTTTAAACTTGTTGCCCGCAAAAAAGTAGCTCACGCCATTATCTAACTTACCGCCGTATTCGCCTTCAACAGCTTTACGACCCCATGAACCGCCAGACAACTGAATGCCGCCACCAGGATTATGTTCGCCGCTCTTGGTTTGCACAGAAACGGCGCCACCTAATGTGTTTAAACCAAATAATGGATTAGAACCAGGCATTAGCGCGATACTTGAAATCGCATTTTGTGGAATCAAATCCCAGTTAACCGTATCGCCGAATGGCTCATTCACACGAACACCATCTTGATACACTGATAGACCTTGTGGTGTACCCACTAAAGGCGAAGCCGTAAAACCACGAAAGTTAACATCTGGTTGATACGGATTATTTTGCGCTTCGTTGATATTTACGCCAGCCATGTTTTGGTTCAAATAGTCAGCAATACTCAGACCATGTTGATCCTGAATATCTTTACCTTTTGCAACTTGCACATTAGAAGGTATTTGGTTAATGGGCACGCCAAGGCTAGAAAGTGGCGTAACGCCGACCACTTCAATTTTACCCAGCTCAATGGCCTCTGCTCGGTTTTCAGCAAAAGCTAACTGCGGCATCGCATAAGCAGCCAAAATTGCCACTAAGATTAATTTTGGTTTTATCGCATTTTCTTGTAATGTTTTTGGCATGTCATTTCCTAAGTTTTATTTGAAACATCACAATTAAATAGCAATAAGCATTCCAACCACTGGATATTTTAAGTTATTGAATATAATCAATGAGTAGCATTATCTTTAATTTTATTACTGAGATTTTACACTGCGATATTGGTTGTATACAACCACCAATTGGTTGTATACAACCACCACTTAGATTAAATACTGTTAAGCAGCTGCCTTGCAGGTATATTAAGAAATCCTCGCAACCCCAACCAAGCCGCCAGCGGGATAACGGTTGCTGCGATGAGCATGGTGCTGATTGCGAGTCTTACATTTAATTGAAACGGAATATTTAATATATATTCACTCATGTAATACGCAAGTAAATTGGCGGCAATGGCAGCAACCAATGCGGCAATTAGCCCAATACAGGCAAACTCAGCCACGTAAGCAACACCCACTTGCCGCCTTGAGGCGCCAAACA
>CAINWC010000406.1 GCA_903854305.1 uncultured Pseudomonadota bacterium
GGTATTCAGGTTTTCGCAAATACCTGGGTATACACAGCTCATTTTTCGACAGGACTTTTCAATCGCTTCACTCTTACAAGCGATGCGATACATATTCGCCGTTGGACCGCCAAGGTCAGAGATTACGCCGGTAAAGCCTTCGACTTTATCGCGAATCTCTTCCACTTCTTTCAAAATGCTGGCTTCACTACGGCTTTGAATGATGCGGCCCTCATGCTCGGTAATGCTGCAGAATGTGCAACCGCCAAAGCAGCCACGCATGATATTCACGCTAAAACGAATCATTTCCCATGCTGGAATTTTCGCATCTTTATACGCAGGATGCGGTCGTCGCGCATAGGGCATGTCGTATACATAATCCATTTCTTTGGTGGTCAGCGGAATGGGTGGCGGGTTTAGCCACACTTCGCGGTCGCCATGTTTTTGCACCAGCGCACGCGCATTGCCGGGATTTGCTTCTAAATGCAATACCCGTGAAGCATGCGCATACAGCACTGGATCTGCTGCTACGGCTTCGTAATCCGGTAAACGCACTACCTGTTTGGTTCTATCGGCCTTAGGTTTACGCACGATCTCTATGGCTTTTGTGCCTTCTGGTAAAGCTATCTTCGCTTGATTTTCATCCGTTGCACAACTCGCATCGGCCTTGCCCATTTTCATTTCATAAGGGTCAACAGGCTTATCAACCGCACCTGGGCGATCGAGCTTGGTACTTTCAATCTCGCTCCAACCTTCTGGAATTTTTTTACGTAAAAAAGCAGTACCGCGAATATCTTGAATATCCGCCACTTTTTCACCTTTTGCGATTCGATGACTCAATTCCACCAAAGCACGTTCGGCATTGCCATACAGCAAAATATCGGCTTTAGAATCCACCAAAATACTGCGGCGGACTTTATCGCTCCAATAATCGTAATGGGCAATTCGACGCAAACTGGCTTCAATACTGCCAATCACTAAAGGCACATCTGAATAGGCCTCACGACAACGCTGGCTATAGACGAGCACTGCCCGGTCTGGTCGTTTATTTGGTGCCGCATCTGGTGTGTAGGCATCATCGCTACGGATTTTTCTATCTGCGGTATAGCGGTTAACCATGCTATCCATATTGCCTGCGGTCACGCCAAAATATAGATTCGGCTTACCAAGCACTTTAAAAGCACTGGCATTTTGCCAATCAGGCTGCGCAATAATGCCTACACGAAAGCCTTGTGCTTCAAGTAAACGCCCGACCAAAGCCGCCCCAAAGCTAGGATGATCAATATAACAATCGCCTGAAATCAAAATAATGTCACAACTATCCCAACCAAGCGCATCCATCTCGGCGCGGCTCATCGGTAGAATTGGCGCCGCACCAAACCGCTTCGCCCAGTAAGGGCGATAGGTATGAATGGGTTTTGCAAGCATTGTTAAGTATTGTTCCAAGGTATTCGCTACAAATTTTAAAGTCCGCGCATTTTACGCGCTAATTGTATGATTAAGAAGATTTTTTTACAAAATTATAGTGCTAGTAACCCTACTAATAATATTGTTTATAATAAATCTATACCGAATTGTTTCACCGCGAAGGCAAACAATAAAAAAATCACTGCGGTGAATATCACGCAGGAAACTAAAGTGAGGATGAAGCCCCATTTAGGCAATAAATACGGAAAAAGCAAAAACATGGGCAACGTTGGTAACACGTACCAAAATGTATAGTAAGCATGATTCGCAATTTTACTGGTGGGCTGATGTTCAACATAAAGCCAAATTAGGGTAAGCACAGTAACCATCGGCAAAGCCGCAATGAGGCCACCCAATTTATCACTACGCTTAGCAAACTCGGATACCAGCACTACCACGCCAGCCGTGATTAAATATTTCATAATGATATATTGCATAAGCCCGCCTATTCATTGCTAATTGATTGATTACTTTAGTGTCCAGCATGCCCAGTAGGTTTTCGTACCTGTACTTCTACTGCAGAGTTACCCTCAGTCATGGCCGGCCTTTGCGCTTCCGGCACTTCTCCAACAAATTCGTATGCTACCGAGCCTTTTGGAAATTTGTAAGGTCCCGGGTCTTTATAGTCATCACGCGTCAAACTTTCGCGTACTTTTAGCGTAGAAAACATGCCGCCCATATTCACGTCACCAAATTGCCCTTTACCCGTCATCATTGGTAAAGTGTTTTCTGGTAGCGGCATTGGCATCATCGCTGCCATTTCACTCATTTCCGCCATGCCAGTTTCACCCATCGCCATGTAATCTGGCACTAAGTTACTAATTTTTTCAACCAAATCACCCTGCTGAACACCTAATAAGGTGGGCACCTGATGTCCCATGGCGTTCATGGTATGGTGGCTTTTGTGGCAATGAAACGCCCAATCACCTAGGTTATCTGCCACAAACTCAATCGCACGCATTTGTCCTACGCCAATATCAGTGGTCACTTCAGGCCATCTAGCGCTTGGCTGCACCCATCCACCATCCGTACCCGTTACCTGAAAACTATGTCCATGCAGATGAATTGGATGATTAGTCATAGTGAGATTCCCCACTCTAATCCGCACATTATCATTTTTACGTACTACTAGCGGATCAATGCTAGGGAAAGCACGGCTGTTCCATGTCCATAAATTAAAGTCCAACATCGTGTTAATTTTTGGCGTGTAGCTTCCGGGATCTATATCATAAGCATTCAGTAAAAATATAAAATCTCTATCCACCGCCATGAATTTAGGATTTTTCGGATGCGTCACCCAGCTACCCATCATACCCATCGCCATCTGCGTCATTTCGTCGGCATGTGGGTGATACATAAAACTACCGGCACGTTTAGCTTCAAACTCATACACAAAGGTTTTCCCTGGTTGTATAGCTGGCTGTGTTAAGCCACTTACGCCATCCATGCCATTGGGCACAGGTTGACCGTGCCAATGTACGCTGGTGGCTTCCGGCAATCTATTTGTTACAAAAATACGTACTCGATCACCTTCAACCACTTCAATTGTCGGGCCCGGACTTTGCCCGTTATAACCCCACAAATGTGCTTTCATTCCGGGTGCGATCTCTCGCAGTACGGGCTCTGCCACTAAGTGGAATTCTTTAACACCATTATTCATGCGCCACGGCAAACTCCAGCCATTAAGCGTAACTACTGGGTTATAAGGTCTACCAGTATTGGGGTGTAGCGGCGCTTGCGTATTACCTTGATCAACTGAAATAACCTCTGGTAAGGCCGCCATTGCAACTTTGCTAACGGCTGATGCCGCAATACCAGCGCCTGCAAGTTTGAAAAAATGTCGTCTACCTCCACTAAACTTTGCTTTCACTTGCGAGTCGTCCACTTTCATTTCCCTTCCTTATGGTTAGCACTACCCGTAAGCGTCATTTGTAGCGCCGTTTCTGCCAACCAAAACTCATTAAGTTTAGTAATGTAGCCATTCACACTCACCACCTGCGCACGTGCATCTGCAAGCAATTCAAACGGGCTAATTAACATGCCGTTGTAACGCAATTGATCTTCATCTAATATTTTTTTACGAAGCGGCACAATTGCATCGCGATAATGTTTCGCCATCTGATAACTGGCCTGATAACGGCTATGCGCCTCGCGGATTTCAGACTGTGCATCAAAA
>CAINWC010000407.1 GCA_903854305.1 uncultured Pseudomonadota bacterium
GAACAACTTGAGTTTCTACAAGTCGCAGGTGAAGAGATACTCAAGCCAGCGGCAGCACAGGCGGCCAAATGGATAGGCGATACCTTTAAACCAGACCCTGCGCATCCAGACCAGATAGACCCCGCTAAAGTCTTAGCCCATGCCGTCTTAGGGGCTGCTATGAGCCAACTGTTAGGCACGGGCTGGCAAACAGGTGCAGCGGCAGGCGCTTTGGGCGATGTACTGCCGCAAGTGCTGGCAAAAGCCTTTGAGAAAGACCCAACCACAGGTAAGCCAATTGATGAAGCTGCATTCAAAGCGGCTAACACTATCATCAGTGCAGCACTCACTAGTGCCACGGGTGGTGACTTAGCCAACACCATCAATGCAGGCATGGTGACGCAGAATGCGGTGACGAATAATTATTTGAGTCATACGCAAATTACGCTTAAGCAACAAAAATTGGCAGCTGCAAAAACAGAGGCTGACCGTCAAGCTGTCATTAAAGAATACGCGGAAACTGACGCCAAACAACAAAAAGCATTTGAAACTTGTTTTGTGGATGGAAATTGTGACAGTGTGATGCGCATTGTTGGGGTTGCAAATGTGCTTGAGGAATTAAAAGCATCTTGTCAGTCACCAAGAATATGCTCAACCGATGCTATGCACAGTATTACCCAAATTGAAACCGTCTTTAACGAAGGTGGTGGATTGGTTAATGTTGGGGAAGATGTATCTAAATTTATATTAGAATCAATGGCAGAAGTTAAAGTTGCGGGAGTTGTACTCAAAGGATCAGCAGCAATATTAGCGACAGCTTTCCCCAATGTGGCAGAGCGGTTGGCTTATATGTTTACAAAAGATGCCGCTGTATCACTTGATCCAATAATTGATACAGCTGGCAATAGTGTTTCTAGATTGCAAGCTAATGTAAAATACTCGTTTGAAACGGGGCCTGGCATTGGTGCAACGGGCGTCAATCTTGAAGCCAGTGCCAAGCAGTTTGTACGTGATGACTTAGGAACTAACTTGGTAGGTTTCTTTGATACGAAAATAGGAAGTAGTAATCAGGGCTTTGATTTAGGTTACGCTAAAATGGTAAATGGTGAAGCTCAATTAGTAATTGGTGAAAGTGAAGTGCAACTAGTCATTGGTGAAGCGAAGGCTGGAGATTCCGCTTTGACAGCGTTTGGCGCGAATAGGCAACAAACCCTAGATCGAAATCTGAAAGAGTTGCAAAAGAATATTGAAGGGTCTAGTTTGGATGGCGATACCAAACGACAATTACTTATTCAACTTAAAGATAAAACATATCAAGTCGAACTTTACACCAGCCCGACCAACGCAGTTAAGGCGGTATCGCGATTTAATGATGCGTTGGTTCAGCGTTTAGGGCAAACGCCTACTCGTGTTATTCAGTTTGAAAGGAAGTAGGGATGATTTCGTGCAAAACAGAATGGTCGGATCATTTTAATCAAATGATGCTGCCAAATGATCTACCAAAAATGGTAGCTCGTGTTGAAAAAGATACACTCTTTAAGAATTGGGAATTACTCACTTCGCCACCTGGTGTTGCAGATTTTGATTTTGGCTTAGCAGTAGATACAGCTTGCGGTGATTATAA
>CAINWC010000408.1 GCA_903854305.1 uncultured Pseudomonadota bacterium
GTTAAATGGTTTAATGATTCTAAAGGTTTTGGTTTCATTACACCTGATGCAGGCGGCGACGATTTATTCGCTCATTTCTCAGCAATCGTTGATAGCGGTTACAAAAGCTTGAAAGAAAATGATCGCGTAACTTTTGATGTAACAGACGGACCAAAAGGTAAACAAGCTTCTAACATCCAGAAAGCTTAGTAACTAAGAATCCAAAAAAATGGCCCTTAATTGGGCCATTTTTTTGGTCTAAAATTAATGCTTCATTAATTCCACATGCTTTCAGATATGTTTAACATAGCACTGTATTAGCTGGATTTACCTGATACTTCATCCCACTGCACCACTAGACCCATTTTATATTTCTAGATTTAGAATTCACTGGTTATAATTTAAACTCAAAAAATACCTAATCAGGATGATTCAATATGGCTGGCGCTAGTCTTTTAACGCTTATCGATGATATTGCAACCATTTTGGATGATGTCTCAGTCATGACCAAAGTTGCAGCAAAAAAAACCGTCGGTGTTCTAGGCGATGATTTGGCTTTAAATGCACAACAAGTTGCAGGCGTTAATGCGGATAGAGAGCTACCGGTTGTTTTTGCCGTTGCTAAAGGTTCAGCCATTAACAAAGTGATTTTGGTGCCTACAGCGATTGCTATTAGCGCTGTAGCGCCATGGATAGTAATGCCACTGTTAATGCTTGGTGGTTTATTTTTGTGTTATGAGGGCGCTGAGAAGATTTTCCATAGTTTTTTGCAGCTTAAGAAAATCAATCATCACAAACCAAAGAGTCTAATAGGTCAAGATGAAAGCATTACGATTGAAGCCTCTGAACAAGAGAAAATTGCAGGTGCTATACGCACTGATTTTGTATTATCTGCTGAAATAATTGTCATTACATTAGGTACAGTTGCCACGGCAGAGTTTAGCCAGCAAGTCGTTGTACTTACAGCTATTGCCATTATTATGACTATCGGTGTTTATGGTTTGGTCGCTGGCATTGTTAAATTAGATGACGCTGGCCTTTATTTAACATTATGTAAGCGTCAAAGTGTGTGGTCTGCACTTAAGCGTAAATTGGGCTTTGCCATTTTAGGTTTTGCGCCATACATGATGAAAACCTTATCAGTCATGGGCACCGTTGCTATGTTTCTAGTCGGTGGGGCAATTCTCACGCATGGTGTTGCAAGCGTAAATCATTGGATTGAAGGCTTCTCCACTACACTAAACAACGATTTTTTGCACGCCAGTATTCCTGCAATACTGAATGGCGCATTCGGTATTGTTGCAGGTACTACTGCGCTAATTATCATGGGCATAATTAAACGATCACTTCCTACAAAAAGAATAACTTAACTAATTAATCATCCTATTAAATAAGAAGTCTGTTGATATGAAAATACAGGTTAAATACACATGAGCGTAACAGAATTAATTGGCTATTTTTCAGCATTCTTAACCACACTGGCATTTGTACCGCAGGCGCATCATTCTTGGAAAACGCGTGATCTCTCAGGTGTTTCACTACCTATGTACAGTTTGTTTAGCCTTGGTGTAGTTGGCTGGTTGATTTATGGCGTATTAATTGAGAGTTGGCCTATCATTGTGGCGAATAGCATCACCTTGGTATTAGCTTGCGCGGTGCTTTGCTTAAAGCTAAAGCACCGCTAGATTTAACTATTTCTTACCGAGCGCATACACTACGATATTATCGCCTGCCGTATAACCAAAAATTGAATTACCGCCTGCTGCAACGGCTACATACTGCACACCGTCTATTTCATAGCTAATAGGTGGCGCGTTTACCCCGGCATCCACTTTTGTTTGCCATAACAAATCACCAGTATGGCTATTGTAAGCGTTGAAATTACCACTGCCCTCACCCATAAAGATAAGACCTCCATTCGTAGCTAGCAGCCCGCCAATTAAAGGCTGTTCAGTTTTAACTTGCCACTGCATTTTTCCAGTACTTAAGTCGATGGCGGACAATATCCCCCAACGCGGGTCTTTTGTCGGCTCAGACGAAGCGTAGCGTATCGCTGGTGCGCCCTCTTTAGCAGCCTCCTCTACTAGGGTATATTTAATCGGTGAATGTATGCCCGCCACAAAACTAGTTTGGCTATGCTCATCCAAGGCACTTGGACTCCAATTAGAACCGCCCAAAATACCGGGATAAAGCACAGAACCTTCTTTAGTAGCCTTGGCAAATAGATTTTTTTGCGGTACAAAAGCATCTGACTTCATCAGCAACTTTCCTGTCGCTCTATCATTCACATAATACCAACCTGTTTTACCAGCTTGGCCGACTGCAGCAATCGATTTTCCACCTGCCTTATAGTCAAATAAGA
>CAINWC010000409.1 GCA_903854305.1 uncultured Pseudomonadota bacterium
AAGAACAAAACACGCTCGATTTAACTAAGCTTGCGACTGAAATTAATACATTACAGGATATATTGCATGCTGAAGGCAAGCGCAAAATGCTTGTGATATTGCAAGGCATGGATGCCAGCGGAAAAGATGGGACCGTACGCCACGTATTTAATGAAACTGATCCGCTAGGTATTCGCTTAGCGAGCTTTAAAGCACCGACTAGCGAAGAACTTGCGCATGATTACTTGTGGCGCATCCATCAACAAGCCCCCAGAACTGGCGAATTAGTGGTATTTAACCGCAGCCACTATGAAGATGTATTAATTGTAAAAGTGCACAAATGGATTGATGAAGCTGAATGTAAACGCCGCTACGCACAAATTAATGACTTTGAACGTTTGCTGACAGAAACTGGCACCACCATTATTAAATGCTTTTTACACATATCAAAAGATGAGCAAAAAGCACGGATGCAAGAACGTTTAGACGACCCAACAAAAACGTGGAAATTTAATCCGAATGATTTAAATGAGCGTGAGCTTTGGCCGCAATACATGCAAGCCTACGAGCAAGCAATCAAAGCCACTTCAACCGAATATGCCCCTTGGTATATCATTCCTGCAGACTCTAAAACCAATCGTAATTTACTGATTTCCAGACTTTTGCTCAATGCACTTAAAGACATGAAATTAAAGTACCCCGCAGTGCCTGCGGAGTACAAATCTATTGTAATAGCTGATTAATCACAACAGGTGATACTAAATATTAACGAAGCTTTACCTCGCCTGCATTCACTAATTGCTTGGCTAAAGTTTCGCCGATGACCGCGCTAGCGCTAGCACCAATACGTTTTGCAATACGGCTGGCGAAATCTTCTTGATTAGTAAAATCTACGATTTCTTCTTGCTTAATGACTTCACGCGCAACGTAATCAGCGCTGCCAATGGCATCAGCAAGACCCAATTTAATGCCTTGTTCGCCGCTCCAAAACAGGCCGCTAAATGTTTCTGTGGTTTCTTTTAAACGTGTGCCTCTACCTTTTCTCACAACAGCTTTAAATTGCTCGTGAATTTCGTTCAGCATGGTTTGTGCTAAAGCCTGTTGCTTAGGATTGACAGGTGAGAACGGATCTAACATGCCTTTATTTTCACCCGCAGTCATTAAGCGGCGCTCTACACCGACCTTCTTCATCACTTCGGTAAAGCCGTAGCCATCCATCAACACACCAATAGACCCAACAATACTGGCTTTATCTACATAAATCTTATCAGCTGCTACGGCAATGTAATAACCACCTGAAGCGCAAATATCCTCAACAACTGCATAGACAGGAATAGTCGGGTGTAATTTCTTTTGGCGATAAATTTCATCATTAATAATGCCCGCCTGCACAGGGCTACCGCCTGGGCTGTTAATGCGTAAAATAATACCTTTCGTACCTTTGTTGTCGTAAGCATCATGCAAGCTACTCATCACAGAGTCAGCATTCACCTCACCGCCCGCTTCAATCACCCCATTAATCTCAATCAGTGCAGTGTGAGAGTCGGAACTCTTTTTGCCCCCTCCAAATATACCTAAAACATAGAACAGCACGATAAACAGATAGATGAACATGAGCGCCTTAAAAAACACGCTCCAACGACGTGACCTTTTTTGCTCAGTGAGCGCCGAGGATGCAAGTTTTTCTATCGTGTCACGCTGCCATTTTGTATCTGGAGCTTGTATATGTTGTTGCTGACTATCTTCTGACATGGCTTTTCTTTCTAAATGACAATTTTGAAATTATTCAGGATTAAGTTGAATAAGGATTAATGTTAACTGGCAGTGGCTATATTGATGATGATTTGTTCATTTTGTTCAATCACTTCTATCTGTTTTAAGCTTTTACCTTTACACGGGCCCATCACGCAAAACCCAGTATCAGGTCGATAATGTGCACCATGCGTAGCGCATATTAAGTAATCTTTTTGTGCTGTAAAAAACTCACCTTCATTCCAGTCCAACTCTACAGGTACATGCGCACACTTGTTAACGTAAGCATAAGGTTTGCCATGAAATCGAACCACAAACCCTGTTGCAAACTCACCTAAAGCTGGTAGTGCAAAACGAATACCCTTTGCTTCATTTTGTAAATCTTCGCTTTTGAACGTAATGGGGTTTATTGGCAAAATATCAGAATTTTTGGTTTGTGTGTTTTTATTTTGATTCATATAAATGCTTAAGCGTGCTTCAGTAACCAGTTACCCAAACTCGCAAAATCATTAAACTGCTGAATCGGATTTAAATGTTGCCATTGTTCAGCTGGCTGCGCGCCATAGGTAACGCCAATCGCGCTAACGCCTGCATTTTGCGCCATATGCAGATCATAACTTGTGTCACCAATCATCAACGTACGTTCTGGTAGCACAACCAAATGATCCATCAACTCGTCTAGCATTTGTGGGTGTGGTTTTGAAAAACATTCGTCTACAGTACGCGTTGAATGAAAGTAATTAACCAAACCACAATGCTCCAATGCTAAATTCAAGCCACGCCGACCCTTACCTGTAGCAACAGCTAACTTAAAACCACGTTTACTCAAGGCAATAATAGTATCCGCCGCACCTGCAAATAAAGGGATTTCACTTCGCCTGCATAATAGTTAGCAGTGTATTGCGTGGCAAGTGCTTGCGCTTGTTCAGCAGGAATATCGCCATATAAGGCGTGAATAGCTTCACGCAAACCAAGCCCAATGATATTACTAGCGGCTTGCGAGCTTATTGTAGGTAAGCCAACTTGCTCCGCAGCTTTAAGCACTGCATTAGTAATCATGCTTGTAGAATCGGCTAAAGTACCGTCCCAATCCCATACGATTAAATCAAACTGCTTTGGCATGCCTGTATGCACTTTCTATATCTCTTATGTTTTAAAATTAACGTTTACGATTCTAATTTTTGTAAAAACTTACTTAACTCAGCTGGCATGGGTGCAGCTAGCTCAAGCTTGTCGCTAGTAAGTGGGTGACGGATTTTAGTCACGGATGAATGTAAAAACATGCGCTTTAAACCATGTTTAACCAACGCTTTATTCAATGAAAAATCACCATACTTATCATCGCCCACAATCACAAAACCCAAATGCGCTAACTGCACACGCAACTGATGCGTACGCCCAGTCACCAATTGCGCCTCTAGCAAACTAAACTTGCCGATCGTTGGGCTATTGAAATTTTTGATTAACTTAAACATGGTTTCAGAGGTTTGACGCTCATCATATTTATCTTTAGACGCATCAGTCACCACGTTTACGCGGCGCTCACCATTGGGTAAAATGTATTTTTGTAAATCTAGCACCACACGTTTTTTTTGCTCTAACCACTCGCCTTGCACTAACATCACATAACGTTTATCCGTTTGATGATTACGAATCGCTTCATGCAAAGCCACTAATGCACTTCTCTTTTTAGCCAGCATCAGCACACCAGAAGTCTCACGATCAAGCCTATGCACCAACTCTAAAAACTTAGCTTTAGGCCGTTCTAAACGTAATTGCTCAATGACACCACGACTAATGCCGCTACCGCCATGAACGGCAAAGCCAGCAGGTTTATCAATCACCAGCATGGCATCATCTTCAAAGATAACCGCCTGTTCAAATTTTGAAGTCGCTGGTGCGGCATGTTCTGACTTTTCAATAATCGTTGCACGAATTGGCGGAATTCTGACAATATCCCCTAAACTTAATCGTGAATCAGCATTAACGCGCTTTTTATTGACCCGCACTTCTCCACTACGCAAAATGCGATAGACATGGCTTTTTGGCACGCCTTTGAGTGTTTTCGTGAGATAGTTATCAACACGCTGCCCTTCACTTGCCTCGTCTACAGTTAAGAATGCAGCTGATAATTCACTGACAGTTGATAGTCTATTACTTTGATCTGATGTTGTTATATTGTTCATGCTTTGCTTAAATGATTGATGTAGCTTATACTTTGCTAATTATTTTGAATTTAACCATTAAATTCTTGATAAGAATACACTTAATACCAACAAACATATTGTATATAAATGCATTTGTTTCTAAATTGGTACGAAAGTTAAATACAGTGACAACAAATACTTGGTTAACACCGCTCGCCATATTATAAAGTAGCGGTAAGTAAAAATTAGCGCTCAAGCCGCCGCAGACAAATAAACATAAAGCGCGACTTAAAGTGATAGTTAAATTTGATGTACTACAAACTTGATATATATTTTATTAGGTATATATAAAGATTAGATAGACAAGCAAATTAGGATTTACTGAAGATAGAATTTTAACGAATTTATGCCACGAGTGGCGTGAATTTAATAATTAGTTTGCTTTAACGAACAATAGACTTGTTTCAACTTGATTTTTTTCAGCTGAAACAATTAAATTACAAGCATCAACTGACTTAAGTCGAATCGACCGACTCAGCTGATCTGTAAGTAGAATGCGGTTATCCGCCACACACCGTTAAAATGCATTGCTGCGCCTCTTGCGCCTTCATCGTAGTCCTGCCAGAGTTCTGGTACTTTCACTTTAAACGCCTTCACTAAATGCTATATTAAACAAGCAGTTAGTCTGCCCGCCTTGCCTAGCGCAGGAGCAAACAATGAAACGCATGTTATTTAATGCAACGCAGTCAGAAGAACTACGCGTTGCGATTGTAGATGGTCAAAAACTCATCGATTTAGATATCGAACACGCTGGTAAAGAGCAACGTAAAAGCAATATTTACAAAGGCGTTATCACCCGCATCGAACCTTCACTAGAAGCCGCTTTTGTCGATTACGG
>CAINWC010000410.1 GCA_903854305.1 uncultured Pseudomonadota bacterium
CAGTAATGCCATCACCTGAAGCGGTTAACGGAAAATCTAAAGCAAGCCGTACTGACTACACGCCATCAGAAGATGATAACGTCTTGGTGCAAGGTGTTTCAGGCAATGTAGGCGGTTTAGCGTACTTTGGTTATGCTTATTATGAAGAAAATAAAGATAAATTAAGAGCCATTCCTATCTCAGCTAAAGCAGGTGCTCCAGCAGTAATGCCATCACCTGAAGCGGTTAAAGATGGTACTTACCAACCACTTTCACGCCCACTATTTATTTACGTGAATGCTACTGCAGCTGCCTTTAAGCCGGAAGTTAAAGCTTTTGTAAACTTCTACTTAGAAAATGCACCAAAATTGGTGGCTGAAGTTAAATATGTGCCTTTGCCAAGCGATGATTATGCTGCGGTAAAAGAACACTTTAAAGCGATGAAGCCAGGTACAGGTTTTGGTGGTAAAAATGAAGTGGGTATTAAAATTAAAGACTTGATTAACAGAATTAAATAAGTCACATAACAAGTAATGTAAGCAACAAGGAGCGGGCTTGCACCGCTCCTTGATTCTTGTAAGCAAAGGGTTTACTAAGTTAAGGTTCTCCCAAGTTAAGTTTGTCAAACCGTTTAATATCGTTACAATCATAAAAGTCACAATATGAACACTGCAATCAAAATGCCGAATCAATCTATCGCTTTATCCATTAGCCCTCGTCTGGCTAAAAATGTCCGAAGAAATGTTAAAGAACGTGTTATTGAGCTCATTTTAATGCTGGCTGCACTTTCTGCTGTATTTACGACGTTTGCCATTGTTGCGATTCTGTTGTATGAATCTTTAGGTTTTTTTAAAGTAGTTTCTTTGGTTGAGTTTTTCACTGCCACCGAATGGACACCGCTCTTTGAAGATGCACATTACGGCATTATGCCCTTAGTGTCTGGTACGCTCACCACCTCAGCCGTGGCACTTGCGGTTGCCGTACCGGTAGGTACCATCGGTGCAATTTACCTTTCTGAATTTGCCTCACACAAAGTACGTGAAATTGTTAAACCCATGCTGGAATTACTCGTGGGCGTACCAACCATTGCATTTGGCTATTTTGCGTTGCTTTTTGTCACACCACTTTTACAAAAAGTATTCCCTGAACTTCCTGGCTTCAACATGTTAAGTGCGGGTATTGTGATGGGCGTAATGATCGTACCTTACATCGCCTCTGTCGCTGAAGATGCAATGCGTGCAGTGCCGATGAGCATGCGCGAGGGCTCTTATGCGATGGGTGCAACCCGCTTTCAAACCGCCCTTCGAGTGGTGACTCCCGCCGCCATTTCAGGAATTGTCGCGGCTTACATTTTGGCAGTTTCTCGCGCCGTGGGTGAAACAATGGTCGTCGCAGTAGCTGCGGGCCAACAACCAACATTAACATTTAACCCAATGGAAGGTGCAGCGACCATTACAGCCTACATTGTGCAAGTGGCGATGGGTGATTTACCTCATGGTAGCATTGGTTATCAGAGCATCGTTGCTGCTGGATTAGTGCTATTTGCGCTCACTTTAGGTTTTAATATTATTGGTCATATCGTGCGTAAAAAATACCGCGAACAATATTAAAAAAATATTAAAGATTAAGACTAAAAATAAGCAAAATGGAATCCAATATGACCTCTCAAACATTAAAAACTAAAGCTTCTGTGCTTGAAAATCTTGATGCAGTGCGCGCAATGATTCGCCGCCATAAACGCAATGACATTCTTTTTGCAGCAGTTGGCTTACTCGCATTAATGCTCGGTTTATTGACCTTACTGACCTTGTTTATTGACTTAGTCATGGATGGCTATCCACGGTTCAACTTAGAGTTTTTCAGCAACTTTCCATCACGCCGCGCAGCCAGTGCAGGTTTGTTATCAGCGTGGGTGGGCTCCGTACTCGTCATGGCAGTTACCTTTTTAACAGCCGTTCCTATGGGTGTTGCGGCAGGTTTATATTTGGAAGAATATGCACCAAAAAATTGGTTTTCAGATTTGATTGAAATCAATGTCTCTAATTTAGCTGGTGTACCTTCAATTATTTACGGCTTACTAGCACTTGGGCTTTTTGTATATGGCTTAGGTCTTGGAGAAAGCATTTTAACCGCGGGTTTAACGCTAGGCTTGTTAACACTGCCTGTTGTCATTGTCTCTACCCGTGAAGCCATTCGTGCGATCCCAGTAGCCATTCGTGAAGCGGCTTATGCCGTAGGTGCTACTAAATGGCAAGTGGTAAAAGATCACGTTGTTAAATATTCCCAAGGCGGCATTTTAACGGGTGTGATTATTGGTATGTCTCGCGCGATAGGTGAAACTGCACCGATTATCACCATTGGTGCGCTGACGTTTATTGCGTTCTTACCGCCTTCACCGATTACTGACGTAGCTCCTTATCTTAACTTTGAATGGTTGAGTTCAGGCTTTACCGTGCTACCCATCCAAATGTTCAACTGGCTATCACGTCCAGACCACGCTTTTCACACCAATGCAGCAGCGACTGGTGCGATTATTATTATAGTGACGCTCATGATGAACGGCACAGCCATCTACTTGCGCTATAAGATTCGCAAGAACATCAAGTGGTAAATACTCGCTTAGCAAAAGCTAGTTGAATAGAAACGAACAAAGCAATTTGTAAATATATTAGGGAACAACATGATTAACGCTACAACCGCACTCAAAGCAGAATCACGCGATCTTAATTTCTTTTATAGCAATGGTAACCAAGCGCTTAAAAGCGTCAGCATGCCTTTGTATGAAAATAAAATCACTGCACTAATCGGCCCTTCTGGCTGCGGAAAATCAACCTTTCTACGCTGCTTTAATCGCATGCATGATTTGTACCCTGGTAATAAGTATGAGGGCCAGATCGTCATGCACCCAGATAACACTAATATTTTGGAAGCCGGCGTTGACCCTATTGAAGTGCGTATGCGCATCAGCATGGTATTTCAAAAACCTAACCCATTTCCTAAATCTATTTTTGAAAACGTCGCCTACGGTTTACGTGTGCGCGGTGAGAAAAACAAACGCACGGTAGCTGATAAAGTAGAAGAAGCCCTTAAAGGTGCTGCACTATGGAATGAAGTTAAAGATCGTCAGCAAGATTTAGCATTCAATTTGTCTGGCGGCCAGCAACAACGCTTGTGTATTGCCCGCGCTTTAGCAACTGACCCTGAAATCATGCTGTTTGATGAGCCAACATCCGCACTAGATCCTATCGCAACGGCGAACATTGAAGAGCTAATGAGTGAGTTAAAAAATAAACTGACTATTTTAGTGGTAACGCATAACATGCAACAAGCTGCGCGCGTTTCAGATTACACCGCTTACATGTATTTAGGTGAACTGATGGAGTATGGCGATACAGACACCATTTTCACACGTCCTACACGCAAAGAAACTGAAGATTACATTACTGGCAAGTTTGGTTAAGCTTAATTAAACATTTAGATTATTTATTTCTTCTGCAAGTCTTCAGTCAATAAAAAAGC
>CAINWC010000411.1 GCA_903854305.1 uncultured Pseudomonadota bacterium
AGAAGTGCTTTCCTTCTAGTCTCTCGTTACGCTTTGCGTTAACGAGGAGCGCATTATACAGAGCTTTTAATCGCCGTCAATCATAAATTTGAAACATTTCTTATTTATCATTAACTGTATTTTTTATTGCGCGTTTTAGTGCTTTTACTGCGGCTTCTTCATTACTTCTCAAAGCCTTCGTTAACTTGTTGCGTTAGCGAAGGCCGCATTCTACAGACCTCTCAGCTTTGGTCAAGCTAAAATTAGCTAAAGTTAATACTGTTACAGTATGGTTACATTTGCAAACTTACGCTTGCCTACTTGGGCGGTAATTTGCGCACCTTTAAGTAACTGTAAGTTTTTATCTACAACTTTTTCGCTATCTAACTTGACGCCACCCTGCTCAATCGCTCTGAAAGCTTCCGATGTACTGGTGACTAAACCAGCCATTTTTAGCAATTGTGCAACACCTATGCTTACATCATCAATAGTGATTGTCACTTCAGGCACATCATCTGGAACTCCACCCTTTGAACGCGTCTGGAAATCAGTTAATGCTTTATCGGCATCTGCCTGACTGTGGAACCGAGCAACAATCTCTTGCGCAAAGCCCACTTTAATATCGCGTGGATTACTCCCTGCTGCCACATCAACTTTCCATTTTGAAATGGTTTCTAGCGATTCAAATGACAACAGCTCTATATAACGCCACATCAACTCATCGGAGATTGACATGATTTTAGCGAAGATCACTTCTGGCGCCTCGGCTATACCTATATAGTTACCGAGTGATTTTGACATTTTATTTACGCCATCCAAACCTTCAAGCAAAGGCATAGTCAATACGCACTGCTGCGGCATGCCGGCTTGCTTTTGCAGCTCACGACCCATAAGCAAGTTGAATTTTTGGTCGGTTCCACCTAGCTCCACATCGGCTTTTAGTGCGACTGAATCGTAACCTTGAAGTAAAGGATATAGAAACTCATGTATCGCAATCGGCTGATTTGACTTATAGCGCTTAGAAAAATCATCACGCTCCAGCATCCGCGCTACCGTATGGCTTGCCGCAAGCTTTAACATTCCAGCCGCGCCCAACTCATTAAGCCACTTTGAATTAAATACGACTTCTGTTTGTTCCGGCTTAAGAATTTTGAAAACTTGCGCAGTGTAGGACTTAGCATTTTCTGCCACTTGCTCGGCAGTCAGAGGTGGACGCGTTGTACTTTTACCTGTGGGATCACCAATCATGCCAGTAAAGTCGCCGATTAAAAACAGCACATGATGGCCGAGCTCTTGAAATTGGCGTAGCTTGTTAATTAAAACCGTGTGACCTAAATGCAAATCTGGCGCAGTGGGATCAAAACCAGCCTTGATTCTGAGTGGTTGACCTTTTTTAAGCTTTTCTACCAACTCAGCTTCTATTAACAGCTCATCTGTACCACGCTTAATGATTGCTAGCTGCTGCTGTATGTTGACATTGATGTCGTCTGTATTCAATTTCACTTCCTTAGCATCTCTTAAAACCATTTAACTTAAATCAGTCATTTAGTTGTTTTAATTGAGTATTCTGTTAAAATCCGTGCTCGCATCAATCTTCTATAAAGGTCAGCCCGTGGATATTAACGAGCCTAATCAACCTCACACTACACTTAATAATGTTGTTAAAGCGGATGCAACACAAAATACTATTTTAGCGCAAAATACCGACAAAGCTGAACGTAAGCTTAAATTACGCTGGATTTTAGCGATTTCTTGCTTACCTTTGTTTGGCATCTACGCCGCGTTTGGTATTGCCCCACAATCGTTGACGGGTACGATTGCTACCGCAGCCGTAATAGAACAAATCTCACTCCCAATGACTACTGATACGACTAGCGCTAGCGCAAAACCGTACTTTTGGTATAAAGATCATGTACGCCGTGATGACACTTTAAACAACGTGTTATCACGCTTAAATATTCGTAATAATGATGCCATTGATTTTATTCGTAGCGACAGCGTTGCAAACGTTATTGCGAGCACATTAAAACCTGGCCACGAAATTGAAGCGCAATCTGATAGTGACGGTAATTTAATCTCACTTGAATATCAACTTGATTCAGATCAGTTTATTACTATCGAACAAAGCGCTACTGGCTATATTGCAAACAAGGTCATACATCAGCTTGAAAAACGTCCAATATTAAAATCCGCCAAAATAAAAAGCTCACTATTTGCTGCCACGGATGATGCCAATATCCCTGATTATATTGCTGTGCAAGTAGCCGAGATGTTTGAAAGCGAAATTGACTTTAATACAGACTTACGTAAAGGCGACCATTTTAATGTCATATATGAAGGCCGTTATGATCAAGGTGAACTATTAAAAACCGGAGATGTATTGGCTGCTGAATTCGTCAATAAGGGAAAAACATATCGCGCAGTTGGCTATAGAGATGCCATGAATGAAATGCATTACTACACCCCGGAAGGCAAAAGCCTGCATAAATCATTTTTACGCTCACCCTTGGAGTTTACACGTATTAGTTCTGGCTTTAGTTTAGGGCGCTTTCATCCTATTTTACAACGTATGAAAGCGCACAAAGGCGTAGATATGGCAGCACCAACGGGCACCCGTATCAAAGCTTCTGGCGATGCTGCCGTTGAATTTGTAGGTCAGAAAGGTGGCTATGGCAATGTTATTGTGCTCAAACATGAAAATGGCGTGAGCACGGTGTATGGCCACTTATCTCGCTTTGCTGAAGGTTTGCATCGTGGTGAAAAAGTAGCTCAAGGTGATGTTATTGGCTTTGTTGGCATGACTGGCTTAGCCACCGGCCCGCATTTGCACTATGAGTTTTTAATTAATGGTGAACATCGCGACCCAATGACAGTGGCCTTACCTAAGGCTGATCCAATTGCACAGCACGACAGAGCAAATTTCGACGCAACTAGCTCGCAATTGACAGCTCAACTGATGTTATTGGGTAACAGCAATATTGCAGCGCTAGATTAATATTTAAACTCAACCAATTAACACTACCTTCACAATGGCTGGCGAGCTTTTCATCGGACTGATGTCTGGCACCAGCCTTGATGGTGTTGACGTTGCTCTTGTCGCGTTTAATCAAGATAATCTTAATGATGGCCAAGCACTGAATGTATTAGCTACGCATTTTCTCGCTTACTCGCAACCATTACGCAGTCAAATTTTAGCACTGCAACACCCAACTGAAAATGAACTAGAAATGACTGCGCTGATGGGCAATACACTAGCCCAACTATATGCCCAAGCGGTGAATCAATTACTTGCAAACGTGCAAATTAGCTCCGAAAAAATTACTGCAATCGGCTGCCATGGACAAACTATCCGGCACAGACCAGACAAGCAATTTACCCTACAAATTGGCAACGCAGCGCTACTGGCAGAACTCACAAACATTACAGTAGTCTCGGACTTTCGCAGTCGCGACGTTGCCGCGGCTGGGCAAGGTGCACCTTTAGTACCGGCGTTTCATCAGGCAGTATTTTCTAGTAAGCAGGAAAATCGCGCCTTAATCAACATCGGCGGCATTGCCAATATCACCTACCTATCTAACGCTGGCGAGGTGCTGGGCTTTGATTCAGGCCCTGGCAACATGTTATTAGATGCATGGATTAAGCAGCATAAGAACTTAGACTTTGATGCCGACGGCGCATGGGCCAGTACTGGGCAAGTGATAATGCCATTATTATCTGCCATGCTTGCCGAGCCTTATTTTGCTTTGCCTCCGCCCAAAAGCACTGGGCGAGATTTATTTAATAAAACCTGGCTCACACAAAAGTTGTCAGGGGAAAGCTATCTATCACAAGACGTTGCACGCACCTTAGTCGAGTTGTCCGCCCAGAGCATTTATAATGCCTTGCTGGCAGATTGTAGCGAAGTAAGTAACGCCTATTTATGTGGTGGTGGTGCACGCAACATTTTACTTAAAAATCGTTTGCAATCACTACTCACACATACAAAAGTCGAAACGACAGATGCACTTGGCATTGGAGTCGACTGGGTAGAAGCGATCGCTTTTGCCTGGCTAGCTAAACAATGTTTAAATCAGAAAACCGCCAATTTACCTCTAGTAACAGGTGCAAAAGGCACGCGCATATTGGGTGCCATCTACCAGCACTAATCCAATTGGTCTGCACATTGTCGAGATGCTACTTTTGGGTAATCACATCATTGCTTCATTAAAGTATAATTACCCTTAACTTTAAAATTACCCCAAAGACTAACCGTTAACACTCACCATGATGAACAAACCCACTAAAGCCACCATTACTTTTGATAATGGCGCAGCGCCAATTGAATTGCCCATACTATCAGGTAGCCTTGGTAATGATGTAATTGACATACGGAACCTTAGCAAGCACGGCGTATTTACTTACGATCCAGGCTTTATGTCTACTGCGGCTTGCAACTCTAACATCACTTTTATTGATGGTGAAAA
>CAINWC010000412.1 GCA_903854305.1 uncultured Pseudomonadota bacterium
ATTGGCAATCAAATACCTGCTGACTTCGCCAATCAGTATTACATTAACAATCAAATTGCAGCATAATTCTGATGACTTGCCCCTCTACTAAATCGGACTCAGCTCATACCTCTGCGTGTCTGGCTTGGTCACTAGGTTGTTTCCAGTGGAGAATGCGACAGCATCGTTACTGCCCGTAGTGTTTAAGTAGGCAAGAGAGGCGCCATACTTGCGATTGAATAGATAGCTCGCCTTGGCCTTGAATGTATTCAGATGATTCTGCGCATTCAGACAAGAAGTCCCTGCAGTAGGGTCGCATGTTTGATCGAAACTAGCCTTGTTATCCTGCTTCTCGTGAATATAGGTAGTCTGTACTGTAAAGATATGTGGATCAGATAGGTACTGATATTGCACATCTAACGCTGTGTCAGTAAACCGATTAGTAGGGCCATTGGGATTTAAGGGGTCAGGAAAGATGTCTACCTGCATGCCATAGGTACCAAGCATCAGCGAGTGAGCTCCCCAATCTTCATTCCACGCTAGACGCCAGTACGGATTAGTCCGCCCGTCAATCCGAGTGACTGAACCATCGTTCCAATTCTGACCAGCGCTCAAAATTCGAAACGCTTTGTTAGCGTTGCCATAAAGCGACAATTCGCCATACAAATGACGGTCATACCAGAAATAACCACCTAGACCAGCGACCTGTTGGCTAAGCCCGCCTTCTATCATCGTTGAATAGGCTGGCCCTGGAACGCCGGGTAAAGTAGGTCCATTAAATGGGAAACCCCAAGCTGGTGTGGTGTTCCAGACATCTTGCACGGAGGGGTTGTTGTTGAGATTTAAACCAAAGACTGTGTTTTTACCGAAAATATCATGATTCAGCACATACCGTATGTCGGTGTTATCTAAGCCGCTATGACCAACGAGCCTCCCTTCAGTATTCACTATTCCATTGTTGGCATAAGTCCATTGAACGAACATCCCGGCATGGTCGCTTAACTTACCTGCGGCAAAAATCCCAAACACATCGAATTGCGGGTCGTTTTCATGCGCCATGATTTGCGCCCCGGTATTGTCATGATTCTTAGCTAGGTTAGTCATCGAAAACTGTGCCATGGCGGCTAATGGTATTAACTGACGCTCACCCAAAGTATAGCCATTGAGCTTGAACTCTCGGCCAAAAGGCGTTAATTCTGGGAAGCTGGTATGGCAGGCCGCACAGTCCATACCAGTTTGTCTGGCAAATGACGGAACGGCAAAACTAGTGGTGGGTGCTAGTGCAAGTGCAACTAAAGTGAAAAACAAAAGTTCCCTCAATTTTTTAAGCATGCTCTAACTCCCTTGAAAATAAAATTACTAGTTGGTTGGTTTGTTATACGCCCGTCTTTAAAGCTTGAGTTGATTTGTATCAATTTGTAATTGATTGGATAACGCTAAATTATTTGATGCTTGCTGGCGTTCTTGCAACCTTAATCAACATCGCTCTAAAAGCAGCAAACAACTTCTTCATATGCGCTTGCTTGTAAGGAAATATCTCGATTGAGTCCGTTGCATGCACCCAACCTGCATTATCAATCTCAAATATCAACAAACTTCCATCGCGCGTCTCAGCACAGTCGATAACGACATAATCTAGCGCTAATCGCTCGGCAATGGCTAATAGGGCATTTTGATGACGCAATGCAAAGTCGGTATCAAAGTTTTGCATGAAGCAGGCTTCCTCTTCACGTTTCGATACGCTTTCAGCCATACCTGCGGATTGATAGTGCACAATCCAGCAATCGCTGATTGCTAGGTGGCAAATATATGGCCTACCATCGATTAATGCGATTCTAGCTTTACGATAAAGTCCATCAGCACTAGCGTAGTCAATATATGAAGAAACGAAAAATTCCTGTTCGTGAGTTTCGCTTAAATAATGAGTTAAGTCCTGCGCATTATCAATTTTGCTAAATGCATTGCCACTATGAAAATCAAGTGGCCTGATTGTAATTGGGTAAGCACCATCATTGAGTATTTCATTAACAGGCAGGTCTAGATTGGCTAAACTTTCTAAATTCACCTTACTTGCGCGTACTGTATACGGAATCAACAGGCCATAAATAGACTGGAGTAATTGGCAAAGATTATCTCGATAACAATGTTGAATGCGGTTGGGAAGGTTCAAAACAGGTCTTGGCCACAGCGCGATGAACCCCTCAATTTTTTGAAGGAGTGTCCTGGTTTTTTCGGAATCACATAGTGCAACGATTGCGACATCATGCTCAGGGATAATCGTCGGCAGAGGCTTGTTTGGCAAAATATACAGCAGGTTGAGTTGTACATCTGAACCTTCAATTAAATAATCAAGCTGTGTATTCTCCATAGCATCGCCTGGCGCCATTAATGCGAGCAGCCTTATTGTTGGAGGCTTTGTTCCTGCAATTTGGTAAATTACGCTTTGTGCCAATGCCTTAGACTGCATCTCATGCGCAAAATCGTGGGGGCCAACGATTGTGAATAGATGGCACTGGCTCATAAAAAGATTTGCTTCATTCAAGCCTGAAATGAGCTGTGTAATCAGTTTAGGAATCTCAATTTTTGGATTGCAGGTGAGCGTTGCCATGGCAACGATAGGCTGTAGCGGCACTTCAGCTAACATTGGAAGTTCGTCGGTCAAATTACCATCCCATTATTGACTAAAGTTAATGTTTATTACTTTTCTAGTACTTAACTAACGCTCAGGTATGCACATATTACTTCCGAGCTGTCGTCTAGCAACGCCAACTCTACCTAAATAATCACCTATTGGCAAAAATGAAAATGAAAATGATGATGTGGATGACTTAATTTGGACATTCAACATACTTCACAAGTGTTCTCAGGCTTTGTTAGCACTACTAAATTTGGTATGAGCTAGTTGTACAGGGTCGACTATGTAGGATTACTTTTGTGTAGGACTTGCTGGGTCAATCGCCTTAAGTCTGGCATGACTTTCATTAGCATATAGCCATAGGCTACGGAGATAACGCCTGCAATAATAAAGACGGGCTTTACACTACCGATATGGTGCGCAAGGCTACCATAGACCAAGCTGCCCACAGGTAACATGCCGATGAATGCCATTGTATAAATAGCCATTACCTGCCGCGTAGATGTTCTGGTACTAGGGACTGCAAAAGGATATTGCAAGATGTTACGATCATAATAAAGGTCCCGCCAGAAATGAAAAGTAATGGCAATGCCAACGTCATAAAAACATTGTAGGCAAAAGCGGATGAGGCCAAGCCTCCTACTAAACAAGCGAGTACGATGCGATTACCAAGACCGTGTAGTGATTTTCTGTTGGCAAGATAGAGCGATGCTGCAAGTGCTCCGCTACCTGAGGCTCCAAGCAATGTGCCTAGCAGGTCAGGCCCTCCACGGAAAATATCTTTGGCATATACCGGCATAAAAGTCATGAATGGGGAAACGCAAATGCTAGTGATGGCTACCGTAGCCACCAGCCAACGTGCCGGGGGGAATTGACGCAAATAGGTCAAGGCCTCTGCGAAAGAACCCGCCGCTCGGGTGCTGATTGATTTTTTAGTATGGATGGCGAGCAGTGTATAAATGGCTGCAACATAGGAAACAGCATTGATCGCAAAACATGTCGGTTCGTTAAAAGCTGCCAAAGTTAATCCAGCGATGGCTGGTCCGACCAAGCGAGCCGAATTGAATGTCAGTGAATTGAGTGCAATCGCATTAGGCAATAGGCTGCGGTCATGAATGATTTCAGTGATAAACGCTTGCCGAGATGGCATCTCTATTGCGCCAGACAAGCCCAGCACTGCTGAAGCTGTGACTAAAATCCATGGGCTGAAGTTTTGCTGCCAGGCAATCACGGCTAGCGCGATGGCCACCAGCATCTCAACGACCTGTGTACAGAGCAGAATATTACGTTTGCTGTAACGGTCAGCCAGATAGCCGCCCAGCGGGGTGGCGACTAGCATGGGAATCTGACCGGAAAATGCGACTAGTCCAAGAATTAGCGCAGAGCCAGTGATGCGATAAGCGATCCAGGACAGCGCGACCTGTTGCACCCACGTACCGATCAGTGAAACTATTTGTCCAAAAAAGTAATATTTGAAATCACGGCCGGCAAGTGCTCGAAAAGTGTTTTTCAAAATGCATCTCTTCCTCTCTGTAGTCCAAAGGTGTCGAGGGTGTCCTCAATAACGTTTGAATCATTCATTTATGCGCCATCGAATCAAAGTAACTTTGGCGGCTTCTAGAGTATTGGTTTTTTAACCTATATCAACGTATTTGAAGATTTAAATACTTATTACAAATTAACCGTGCGTATGCTCTAGAGAGGCGCTTTTCGTTGAGGCGGTCTGTGTTTCAATGATGGACGGAAGCTTTATTTCAGAAATCTTGTTTTCCATAATGAGGTTGCTCATGTTTCCTTCTACTTGGCTCAAGACTTGTTGATTTCGTTCATTGAGTCCGACACCCTTTGTCACCTCTTGCTTGATTAATCTGTAGGCAGTGATGGGTATTTGCAGGTCTGGGTTCTCGGCCAAGTTTTTGGTGTGTAGCTCACTGTTTGAAGCTTCGGTATTGTGAATTGCGTTTTTGAATGTCTCTGCCCGAAGATAGTGCTGCTTCACAGAGGAGGCCTCTTTTCCTGATTTGAGGCTTTGCAGTGCAATGTCGGCACTTTCGCCTGCAGCATTAATGGCAAGACCACCCACAATGGTAGGTGACGCGGCTTGACCGGCAATACCAAATCCTGCTTTCGAGACCGTTCTGGCAGCATCAATTGCTGCATCATGATAATTTCCATTTTTTGCAGATTGGTAAGTATCTTCAGCCGCGCTTGCTACGTCAGCAAACACCACACCTGCCCTATTAGCGGGACAGATTTGGCCAGAGTTTTACCCAATGCTTTTGCGCCAGCTTTTTCTGCAGCCTCAACAGCCGCTTCTGCCAGTATTTTTTCTTCAGAAACAAGGTTGCCAGCCACTTTGGCTGTGTCTACAGCTTCTTTTGCTGCGCCTGAAACGGCACCATTTTCACCGGCTTCCCAAGCGGCTTTAGTGTATTTTTCGCCGTATCCTGCCTGTTGGTCTGCGATACTTTTTGCTTCAGACAGTGTGTCTTTTAACACGCTCATGCCTACTTTTTGATCATAGGTGTTAACAACTCGGTTGGCAATTTCCTCTCTGCTCATGCCTAAACCGTTAACGCTACTGCGTCCATCAACCGCCTTGATAGTGCCTGTGGATGCTTGTTCAAAGCCCCATCTTCCTCCAGCAGAGTCGGCCAGTATCTTGCGTATTTCGGATGAAGGTAGTTCCCCAGTTAAATTTTCTGCAAACGTGCCAAGGTCGCTGGCTTTTAGAAGTGCGCCAGAATGCCTTGCGGCTTTTTGCGATTCTTCCATTACAGTTAATAATCTTTCTTGTGCAGTGGCCAGCGACTTTCCATCTGGATTTGCAGAGATTCCCACGCTTTTAAGTGCATTTACTATTGGTGAGTTAGGAACGATTTGCGACGGCTTCGATGTTCCTAAAAGCTGGCTGGCTTGAGATACGTCCATTTTATTATCCTTTGGTAAATGCATGCCTTGAGGCAAGCGGCTGCTGATCATCGTATTCACTAATTAATCATTGCGTTTTTGATGATAAATTATACTTGAAACCAGCTACTTAACAATTAGACCTTGATTTTGTTACGTTATTCTAAATGGAACTCGAATGCGATATTTTTTAGAAATCTAAAGGAGCTCAATGCATCATCGCTAACTGGTTGCGTAAGTTATTGATGGCATCTTGTTCACCGCGAACATGGAAGAAGGCACCATCACTGTCTGAGTGCTCCTCCAACACCTGGCAGTCTGCGTAAATTTTTCCGCGTAGTTGCTGTGCCGACCAAGGAAGAAAAAGCTCGGTCTCAACCAGATCCTGCTGGAAAAATGTGACGATGGTCTGGTGTAGTTTCGCGACATCATCAGGCCTGCGTGCGCTCATCACAACGCAATCTGGATACTTTGTTCGCAAGGCTGCTTCGTGCTCAGCTTGTGCTGTTGCATCGCCGACGTGGTCGATTTTGTTGAAAATGCGAATGCGCGGTACGACATCTGCACCAATCTCCTCAAGCACTTCATCGGTAACCTCAAGCTGGCGAACAAACCCGGGGTCACTTGCATCAATGACGTGGAGCAGCAGCGATGCATCAAGTGCCTCATCTAGCGTTGACTTGAACGAGGCGACGAGGCCATGCGGCAGGTTCTTGATGAATCCAACCGTGTCGCTGACGAGTATGCGTGGCACGCTCTCTGGGTAGAGTGCGCGTACGGTGGTATCAAGTGTAGCAAAGAGCTTATTTGCGACCAGCACTTCGCTACCTGTGAGTGCACGCGTCAAGGTAGATTTGCCGGCATTCGTATAGCCGACGAGTGCTACCGTAGCGAGCCCTTGGCGCTCTTGCCGCCGCGCGCGCTGTGTCTTGCGTTCGGCATCCATTGCAACGATCTCCCGTTGAAGCTCGGCGATACGGTCGCGGATCTTGCGTCTATCCAATTCGGTTTGCGACTCGCCAGCTCCCCGGCCACCTTCACCGCTACGCTGCCGTCCTTGCGGCCCAGCCAGCTTTGCAGCTTCGCGCATGCGTGGCGCCATATATCCAAGGCGCGCAATCTCAACTTGGGCACGCGCAGCGCGAGAGCGGGCGTTGCGATGGAAAATTTCGAGGATGACCATCGTGCGGTCCATCACCATGCAGCCGACCTCAATTTCAAGGTTGCGCGCCTGCGATGGCGAGATCTCGTGGTCGACCAAGAGAGTGTCAATATTCCATCTATCAGGGCTGGCATCGATTTCCACAAACTCGTCGAGCTCGGATTCGTTATTCACGAAGTCACGTATCTCTTGCCGCTTGCCAGCACCAAGGTAGGCCGTCATATCGAAGCCAGAGCGTTTCTGCACGAACGTTCTGACGACCTCGTAGCCTAATGTTTTTGCGAGTTCACGCAGCTCGTTCAGCGACGCCTCGAATTCGATGTCACTTACGCTCGGCACTTGAACAGCCGCCACGATGGCGTACCTAGGTTTCTCTTTGACTTCTTTTTGCATTAGGAGATTGCATCTTTTGAGTGGGCGAAGTCAGATAATACCTTAAAAGTAATCGCTGCCTGCATTGCGTATGCACAAGTTTCTCGTCGAGTTTCACCGCGATTGCTGCTGGTAGTGGCTCTATTGTTGATGGCAAGGTTGCTTAAGTGGGGCAATCAACTGGAGTGCCAACCACGTTAAGGTAAATAAAACGCCTAAAACTCAACCATCTCAAATTCAGCTTTAGTCACACCACATTCTGGACACGTCCAATCTGCAGGCACATCTTCCCAGCGTGTGCCAGGCGCAATGCCGTCATCTGGCCAGCCTTTGGCTTCTTCGTACACTAAACCACATACTACGCATTGCCACATTTTCATAATTTCCCCCGTTTAACTTTTTGATAAATAATTGCTCACATCGTGAGATGGTCTTTGGTTATAGTATGTCGTGCATCCACTAAAAGCCTTACAGAGATATGAAACTTTTATCGTTAGCTGGCAATGTATAAGCCCGCATATTGCTGGCTTATACTCGCTGCAAATTATAGTCATTATTTGAGTGCTGCAATCGCTTTTTTAACACCTTCAGCATAGGCGGGATCAGCCTTTGCAAACTGCGCTAACATGCGTGCTTGTATACTTTCATTGGCCTGACTTAAGCCACCTGCAATGTTGCCAAACAATTGTGATTTTTGGCTATCGTTCATAATGCGGAACAAATCACCTGCTTGTGAATGATAATCTTCTTCACTTTGGTCGTAAGCTTTAATCCAAGCATGCTCTAAAATTGGCATAGGCGGTACGGCAACGTATGCCACAGGTGTTGGTGCGCCATTCTCAGCCCTGTCATTAGGATAGAAGTTTGATGCGCTTGTAGTGCCTACTGCGTTTGTGTCGCTTGATTCGCCGCTGCTGTGACCGACTGGGCAACCCATTCCCGCAAAGGCGCCATCACGCTGATAATGGTTTACAGGACATTTTGCTGCATTCACTGGAATTTGGTTAACGTTTGCCCCAACTCTATAGCGTTGTGCATCTTGGTAGGCTAACAAGCGGCCTTGCAACATCTTATCTGGCGATGCATTGATGCCTGGTACAAAGTTACTTGGCGCAAAGGCTACCTGCTCAGTTTCAGCAAAATAGTTATTCACATTTTTTTTTAACTCAAGCGTGCCAATTTCGATTAACGGGTAATCTTTATGCGGCCATATTTTGGTTAAATCAAACGGGTTGATGTTGTACGTTCTGGCATCAGCTTCTGACATGATCTGCACTTTTACTGCCCAGCTTGGAAAATCGCCGTGATCAATCGCATCGACTAAGTCTTGCTGCGCGCCGTAGGCGGGCATTTTGGCGGCTTCTTCATTGGTTAAGGTTTTAATGCCCTGATTGGTTTTAAAATGCCATTTACACCAAACACGCTCACCTTGTGCGTTGTAAAAACTATAAGTGTGCGAGCTAAAACCATGCACGTGGCGGTAAGACAAGGGAATCCCACGGTCAGACATCAAAATGGTCATTTGATGTAATGATTGCGGGTGATTCGCCCAAAACTCAAACGCATTGGCAGGGTTAGGTAAATTGGTGCGCGCATCTTTCTTTTGGCTGTGGATAAAGTCAGGAAATTTGATTGGGTCATTCAAAAAGAACACCGGCGTATTGTTGCCTACCATATCCCAATTGCCTTCCTTGGTGTAAAACTTAACCGCAAAACCACGCGGGTCACGTGCATAATCGCTAGAGTCTTGGCCACCGCCTACTGTTGAAAAGCGTAAGAACACCTCAGTTTGTTGACCAACCTCTTGTAAAAAGTTGGCAATAGAATGTTCTTTTAAACTTTTAGTCACCGTAAAAGTGCCATAAGCCGCTGTGCCACGCGCATGCACTACGCGTTCTGGAATGCGCTCGCGGTTAAAGTGCGCCAATTTTTCAAATAAGTAATGGTTATCATAAGTTAAAGGCCCGCGTGCGCCCACTGAAATACTGTTGTTATCATCCGCTACTGGCGCGCCTGCAGAGGTGGTTAATATCGTTTTATTCATATCGATCTCCTTAAGTATTTCACTTTTTTAAACTGTATTTCTTACAACTATGCTTTGGTAGTTGTTGGTATTTTTTAATGAGAAAGCGCGTAACTTGCCAGCAGTTCTATTGCTAAATCTGCCTCTTGTTTTAGATGCATGGCGTTTAACAAACGGGTTAATATTATTTGTGACATGGCGCCTCCTTATTTGTTCGGTTAATCACTGTAAGACACATGATAAATAATTATTATTGATATGTATAATTGAATTTTAAAATGTTATCGATATGCTAAACTTATCGTAATTGATGAATTTATAAGAGCTTGAGCATGACATTAAGTGAATTGCGCTTTGTAGTGGCGCTAGCAAA
>CAINWC010000413.1 GCA_903854305.1 uncultured Pseudomonadota bacterium
AGTACAAATCATTATTTTAATGGGTATGAGTGTTGTTACGATAGCGCATGCCAATGAAGTTTTAGGCTATTTAACCAATAATGATGGCGCTTATATTGGACCATCCTTAGAAGATAACATCATTGCGATGGACACAGATAAAAACGGCTTTGCAGATGTGTATGAAGTTCGCGCTTTTTTAGAGCTAAAACATGGCAAAGGTTACCAAAAAGAAGTGCTAGATAAAATGGAAGCCTCCGCCAGCGGTAAAAGCTGCAGCACGCCATTTGCAAAAGATTTATACATCAATAAAAGTAACAAGGATCAAAGTAACAAAGAGAAAAGTAATCAGTTAGAAAACTACAACTAGTGCCAAATGTACATGCGTCCTATGACTGAATCTAATCGGTTCCATGTGTTTTGTGCTGGTTGTATAATTGTCATCATCCATTTTAATTAAATCTTAAAGACGCAAATATCATGTTAAAAGCTTATCGCCAGCACGTTGCAGAACGCAGCGCAGTTAATCTTCCGCCATTACCACTTTCAGCCGAGCAAGTTGCTCAGGTTGTTGAATTACTGAAAAACCCGCCAGCCGGCGAAGCTGAAACGCTACTTGATTTAATCACCAATCGCACACCCGCTGGCGTCGATCAAGCCGCTTATGTAAAAGCGGCGTTCTTGTCTGATATTGCACATGGCAAAGCTAACTCACCTGTAATCAATGCAGATCAGGCGGTGCACTTACTTGGTACGATGTTGGGCGGCTACAATGTGCAGGCGCTTGTAGGCTTGCTAGATACACCAATGGCGGACAAAGTGGTCACCACGCTATCGAAAACAATCTTAATGTTTGATGCGTTTCACGATGTGGCTGAAAAGATGAAAGCCGGCAGCTTACATGCTAAAAAGCTCATAGAATCATGGGCAAATGCCGAGTGGTTTACCAGTGCGCCTAAGTTGGCTGAAGAACTTAAAATGGTGGTGTTCAAGGTTGATGGTGAAACCAATACCGATGATTTAAGCCCTGCACAAGATGCCTGGAGCCGCCCGGATATTCCGTTGCATGCTAAAGCGATGCTGGTTAATAAAATGCCTGAAGGCTTGAAGCTGATTGAAACATTAAAGCAAAAAGGCTTGCCATTGGCTTACGTGGGCGATGTGGTGGGT
This sequence comes from uncultured Pseudomonadota bacterium, assembly GCA_903854305.1. Taxonomy (GTDB): domain Bacteria; phylum Pseudomonadota; class Gammaproteobacteria; order Burkholderiales; family Methylophilaceae; genus Methylotenera. The sequence goes on from CAINWC010000413.1 coordinate 1,150, forward strand.
ACGGGTTCATCGCGCAAATCTGCCATTAATTCATTGCAATGGTATATGGGTAACGATATTCCTCACATTCCAAATAAACGCACCGGCGGCGTGATTTTAGGCACCAAGATTGCGCCTATTTTCTTTAATACCGCTGAAGATTCTGGCGCCTTACCAATTCAGTGCGATGTATCAAAAATGCAAACTGGTGATGTCATCACCATTCTGCCTTATGCAGGCAAAGTATTGAATGAAAAAGGCGAAGTGATCGCTAACTTTGATTTAGCGCCAATCACCTTGCCAGACGAAGTACGTGCAGGCGGCCGTATTGCCTTGATTATTGGTCGCGGTTTAACGACTAATGCGCGTCAAACTTTAGGGCTGCCGCCAACAGAATTATTTATTACGGCCATTGCGCCTAAAGACTCAGGCAAAGGCTATACGCTTGCGCAAAAAATGGTGGGTAGAGCCTGTGGTTTGCCTGAAGGTAAGGGCATTCGCCCCGGCACATATTGCGAACCGAAAGCCACAACTGTTGGCTCGCAAGACACCACTGGCGGCATGACGCGTGATGAGCTAAAAGAACTCGCTTGTTTAGGTTTTAGCGCAGACTTGGTAATGCAAAGTTTTTGCCATACGGCAGCGTATCCAAAACCAGTGGATATTAAATTGCAACACAGCTTGCCAGAATTCATGAGCAGCCGTGGCGGCGTGAGTTTACGCCCAGGTGACGGCGTAATTCACTCATGGATCAACCGTATGATTTTGCCAGATACCGTAGGCACCGGTGGCGATTCACATACGCGCTTCCCGATTGGTATTTCATTCCCAGCCGGTTCTGGATTAGTTGCGTTTGCTGCTGCCATGGGCGCAATGCCGCTCGATATGCCAGAATCTGTGCTGGTGCGTTTTAAAGGCACGATGCAACCGGGCATCACGCTGCGCGATTTAGTGAATGCCATTCCTTATGCGGCCATTCAGAAAGGTGAATTGACTGTAGGCAAGACTGGTAAAAAGAACGTGTTTAACGGCAGAATTTTAGAGATTGAAGGCTTGCCTGATTTAAAAGTAGAGCAAGCCTTTGAGTTTGCCGATGCCTCTGCCGAGCGCTCTGCTAATGGCTGTACGGTAAAATTGAATAAAGAGCCCGTGATTGAGTTCTTAAATTCAAACATCGTGCTGATGCAAAATATGATTGATCATGGTTATGAAGATGCGCGCTCATTACAACGCCGCATTGCCAGCATGCAAGCATGGTTGGCTAAGCCGGAACTATTGTCACCAGATGCTGATGCCGAATACGCCTACACCCTTGAGATTGATTTAAACACAATCACAGAGCCATTATTAGCCTGTCCGAACGACCCTGATGACGTTAAGCCGTTATCAGCAGTGACTGGCGATAAAATTGATGAAGTATTCATCGGCAGTTGTATGACCAATATTGGCCATTACCGCGCCGCAGCTAAGGTGTTAGAAGGCACGGTGAATATTCCAACGCGCTTATGGATTGCACCGCCAACACGCATGGATGAAGCGCAATTAAGAGACGAGGGCGTGTATTCCGTATTTGGTATTGCCGGCGCTCGGACAGAAATCCCAGGTTGTTCACTATGCATGGGTAATCAGGCGCGGGTAGCTGATAAAGCGACTGTTTTCTCTACCAGCACCCGTAACTTTGATAACCGTATGGGCCGAGATGCACGTGTTTACTTGGGTTCAGCAGAGTTGGCGGCAGTGTGCGCAAAGCTTGGTTATATTCCAACGCAGGCAGAATATTTAGCAACTATCGGCGATAAATTGCAAAATGTGGCTGAAATTTATAAATATTTAAACTTCGATCAGATGACGGATTATAAAGCAGCGCTGGAAACCGTCAGTGGTGGTAAAAGCAAACGGGTGATTCCAATTGCAGAGGCGGTTGTGTAGTTTTAATTTCAGGTAAGGGTTGTTCAGGCCCGAGGTTAGTGCTACATGCCTTCTTTGATTTACCTTCTAACATATAAGCTACGTAAAATTAACTGTATCATACGTACTTTTGCGTAGCCGATTATGAATCTACCTAAGCTCCCAGACAACGCACATATCTTTACTCCAGAAGCCATTAAGCCAGAGACAAAGCGAGGCACATGGAAATGGATGTTGCCATTAAGTATTGTGTTGGCTTTGGCCGTTTTTGCGGCTTGGCATTTTGGTTGGCATGCTAAGGCCGTCACAACGGGCGTGGTGCTGCTTGCGGCAGCTTCTCATGTATTCGCCTGGATCTTAGGCATCATTACGCTAGTGCCTATCATTGGCCCTTTGCTGGTAAAAGTGCTGAGCTTGTCTATCATCTGGCTGTTAAACGCAGTGGGCTACCTGGTTTCTTATGTGGCCATCAAGCGCGGATATTCTAAAGATGTGCTGACCTACCGCTGAGTAACCATTGCGCTGATTACGGGCATTGTCATTGGGTTTATACTTGCTAGCTTACTTAGCTAAACTTAATCTACTGGATTTAAGCTGTTAGATTTTAATCGGCCAGTTTAAACGCACTTAATATGGTCATTGCAACAATAAAACAATCTCGTTTATATCATCACATTTTAAAACTTGGTGACTTTTCCCTGCCATTTTCTTTTTTGGCGGATTTGCTTGGGATGCCTTCACCATCGGCAATAGTGTTGCGGCACAAGATCTATTTATATTCGGTGCTTACTTATCGGTTGCCGGTTTGATTCTTTATGTCATCGGACGGCCAAGCTATATTTTGGCCGATTCAACCAGTTTACCAAGCTGGCTTGGCAAGATTTACATATATTTAAACCTGTCAAAGTTCCATTGGCCACACTTCCCCTATTTTTTGCTGCAATTCATCTTCGGCAATTTATTAAGTTCATTATTTATTTTGTATTTTAAAAGTGCAAGTCATTGGCTGGCTTGGGTCATGTCGTTATTGTTGGGTGCCATGCTGGTGGCCAACGAATATTTAGAAAGTGAATATAAACGTTTCACCCTAAGCTGGGCGCTGTTTGGTTTTTGCGCGATGTTGCTGTTTAACTTTGCCTTGCCATTTTTACTCGGCAGTATCCATCCTATTTGGTTTTACTTAAGTACGCTAATGGGTTTGGGTGCCGCGCATTGGCTCTACAGAAACACGCCTAATCACTTTGGTAGCATTACGCCAGTCTGGTTGGTTGCTGCCGGGCTTATGTTCGCTTATGCGGTTGATATGATTCCACCCGTGCCGCTAGTAAAGCGCGATATTGCTCTGGCTTATTCACTGACCAAAGTGGATGGAAATTATCAGCTTACGCAGCAACCAGCAGATTGGTGGGTCTTTTGGCGTAAAACCAGTAATGATTTAGACGTTGCACCTAGCCAACGTGTTTATTGCATTTCATCGGTGTTTGCCCCAAGCGGATTGAATACAAAGTTGTATCATCGCTGGCAGTTTTACGATAAAAAACAAGGCTGGAAAACCCAGTCGCTTGTTGGATTCCCTTTATCTGGCGGGCGTAACGATGGCTTTAGGGGCTACACCTACAAGCAGAACTTACAAGCTGGCAAATGGCGTGTAGCCATAGAAACTGAAAGTCAAAAAACGGTGGCAGTTTATGACTTCAGTATTAATACCGTTGCAGTGACACCACCATTAATTACACAGCTTTTCTAATGGTCACGTTTTTTATAACACCTAGTGTTTGTCATCAGTACGTGTCATTAACTTATCAATGTAAGCAATGGCAACCGCTGAAAACACAAAAGTCATGTGTATGACGGTTTGTGCGATTAACACTTTATCGCTTAAGTTTTCAGCATTGATGAATGTTTTAAGTAAATGTATCGATGAAATTCCAATAATCGCTGTCGCTAATTTTACTTTTAGTAAGTTAGCATTGACGTGAGATAACCAATCTGGTTCATCCGGATGGCCCTCCAAATTCAAACGTGACACGAAGGTTTCGTAACCGCCCACAATCACCATAATCAGTAAGTTTGAAATCATCACTACGTCAATTAAACCCAATACAATCAACATGATGTCTGCTTCAATAAGATGCGAAGCTTTGCCCACTAAATGTACTAATTCAAGCCCAAAAAAGTACACATAAACAGCTTGCGCAACAATCAAACCTAAATAAAGCGGCAATTGTAGCCAGCGACTACCAAACAAAATATTGGTCATCATGCTTTTTTGTTTATATTCAAGAGATGATGAGGTGGTGTTTTTTTGCATTACGTTGAACCTTATATTGATTGGTGGATTGCGAATTGCATTGAATCATTCATGATGATATCAGCTGAAAATATCGATTTTATTTAAGCGATATGGCTTTCAAGCACATACTCTGCCGTTTCATCCAAAGCTAATAACTTCGTTAGAGCCGGCATCGTTTCATTCAAAATATTCGGTAATGTCCAAGGTGGGTTGATTATAAATAAGCCGCTACCAAACATGCCAAACCCTTCCACTGACGGTTCCTGTGTGGTCATGGCAACATGCAGCCAGTTTGGTGCATTTAAGTCCATTAAGCTATCTATCATTTCGTTAGGCTCTGGGCGCTGTAGCAGCGGGTACCACACGATATAAGTGCCAGTTGCAAACCGTGCCAGACTCTCTTTAATCATCTTCACCACGCGCTGATAATCTTGCTTATCTTCATAAGGCGGGTCGATTAACACCACTGCACGACGTGGCGGTGGTGGAAGTAGTGCCTTCAGCCCAGCAAACCCATCTTGCAGTTCAATTTTGACTTGTCTACCCTGACGCTTAAAGTTTTCTATGAGTAACTTGTTATCGTTTGGGTGAAGTTCGAACAGGCGCATTTTGTCATCGGCACGTAAATACTGCTGCGCAATAAGCGGTGAGCCAGGGTAAAACGAAAGCTTCGTCGCGTTAAAACTTTTAATTTGCGCGACAAATTCTGCCAGTGATGCTGGCAGATTGTCAGCCGACATCAGTTTGTCTATACCTTGCTCATGCTCGGCATTCTGTGCGGCATAGCCTTCAGTCAGGCTGTACATACCGGCACCAGCATGGGTGTCAATATACCAAAAAGGAGCTGCTTTTTGCGTTGTGTGAGCAAGCACTAAACCTAAAACATAGTGTTTTAATACATCTGCATGATTGCCGGCGTGGAAGGCATGACGATAACTGAGCATAATAATAGATTGCGAATAATTGTAGAGTGTCAGCATTATAGCTTTCATCAATTCATGGCATTAATTTATTCATGGGTGGCGCGTTAATATTTGCTAAAAAGCGATAAACTAAATCAGCTTTTCGGTTAGCATTTCATCTATGACAGAATCTCAACAAAATACACAACAAAACAACATTGATACGCATGGAGTACACGGTGATGATGGTTATCATCACGATGACCACGACCACCATGATCATTACCTAATGCCATTCATGCTGATTTTAATCTTTGCGATTGTTGAAGCGATAGGTAGTTGGTACACAGGCTCTTTAGCCTTGTTGAGCGATGCAGGACACATGTTTACGGATGTGGCAGCACTAGGTCTGGCTTGGTTAGCGGGCGCGCTTGCTAAAAAACCTAATGTAGTCAGGCATACGTCTGGCGTCAGTTATTTCGAAATAGCTGTTTCTATTTTTAATGCAGCCACCATGCTAGTGGTGATTATCTTTGTACTATACGAAGCTATTTCAAGGTTTAAACAACCGCAGCAGGTGCAGGGATTAGGCTTAATGATCATTGCAAGCTTAGGCTTGATCGTTAATTTGATTGTGGCGAAGTTGTTGCATCAGCAAGTGCTTCATCATGGTGAAAGTTTAAATAATCGCGCGGCATTTTTGCATGTGATGGGCGATTTATTAGGCTCGGTTGCCGCCGTTGCTGCGGGCGTTGTCATTTATTTTACTGGTTGGATGCCTATAGATCCTATTTTATCTTTGTTGATTTCAATATTATTGTTGGTATTCACACTGAATTTGATCCGCGACATTTGGCAAACTTTACATGGAAAACCTGATTTGGCTGGTAGAGGGTTAGGCCATGGCGACCATGCACACTAAATTAGCTTTTGATGGAAATTGTCGGCAATGCCCGAGATTAGCTCACTTCTTAGATGAAGTGAGAATCAAAAATCCTACTTATTTTTGCAAACCAGTACCTGCTTTTGGGGATGCTGCAGCAAAACTCGTTATTGTAGGTTTGGCGCCCGGCATGCACGGGGCGAATAGGTCAGGGCGACCTTTTACGGGAGATCACGCCGGCATTTTGTTATATGAAACATTGCATAAATACGGCTTTGCCAGCAAGCCGCAATCAGTTTCAGCCGATGATGGATTAACACTGATTAACTGCCGCATTACCAATGCCGTAAAATGTTTACCACCAGATAACAAGCCATTGCCAGCTGAAATCACGCTATGTAATCAATTTTTAGCCGCTGAATTACATGATCTAAATGCTGGAAGTATTGTTCTTGCCTTAGGTAATGTGGCGCATTTGGCCGTGTTGAAAGCCTTTGGCTTAAAAATCAAAGATTATAAGTTTGCTCATGCCGCACGTCATATACTTCCCAATGGCATGATTTTGGTAGATAGTTACCATTGCAGTCGATACAACACGCAAACCAAGCGGCTTACAGAAGTTATGTTTCATGAAGTGTTTGCAATGATTAAACAAGAGATCATTAAATAGGAGCGTTAAACATGCCATACGTTAATATCAAACTTGCTGGTGAAGTCACACGCGAACAAAAAGCGCAAATTGCCAAAGAAATCACCGAGACTTTAGAGCGCGTTGCTAAAAAGCCGAAGTCTTATACCTATATTACATTTGAAGAAGTGGCGTATGAGGATTGGGCGATAGGCGGAAAACTGCTGGATGAATAGCTGGTAAGTGGCGGTATTATTCGCTATGAATAAACTTCACTGTTGCGGGTTTAGTAATAAACCAGCTCAGTAATAAACGAGCTAAGTAAAAAAACTAGTCCAGCAAAAATATCTTATAAGCGCTGTTATTTCGCACTAAGCTGTAAAGATCTAGTCCGTGCAATATACGGACTAGAGCGCGTTATTCGCACGCCAAAGTACGGAATAAAAGTAGTAATGCTAAAATGACCTTATGTTCGACCCTAAACCCATCTTAAAAAACCTACCAAATTTACCCGGCGTCTATCGCATGATTAACGCGACGGATGAGGTGATTTATGTGGGCAAAGCCAAAGACCTGAAAAAGCGCGTTTCATCATACTTTAATAAAAACTTGCCCAGCCCGCGCACACGCATGATGGTGAGTAATATTGTCAGAATAGAAACGACTGTTACCCATAACGAAGCTGAGGCTTTGTTGCTTGAAAATAACATGATCAAGGGATTGATGCCGCGGTATAACGTGTTGTTTCGTGATGATAAATCATATCCTTACATCATGCTTACCGGCGATGAGTTTCCCCGCTTAGCCTTTCATCGCGGCACACCGCGTTCGGGAAGTAAGCATAAAAGTTCCAATCAATATTTTGGGCCTTTCCCCAATTCAGTCGCGGTGCGCGAGAGTATTCAGCTGTTGCAGAAAGTATTTAAGTTACGGACTTGCGAAAATACCGTGTTTGCTAACCGTAGCCGCCCTTGCTTACAGCACCAGATTGAGCGCTGTACTGCGCCATGCGTAGGTTTGATTTCAGAGGCTGATTATCAAACGGATGTGCATCAGGCCGCCATGTTTTTGCAGGGGAAAACCAATGAGGTGATTGATGCGCTGGGCGAGCAAATGAATGCGGCTGCGGCCAATCAGGAATATGAGCTGGCGGTAGTTTTTCGTAACCGTATGCAAGCGTTGCGACAAGTGCAGGCTAAGCAGTTTGTAAGTGATTTTAATGTATCTGATGCTGATGTGATTGCCTGCGCTGAATTGCAGGGTCAGCATTGCATTAACCTAGTGATGATACGCGGTGGGCGACATTTAGGTGATAGAAGTTACATGCCTAAGAATTCTGATGGCGAAACCTTAGAAACCAGCATGGAAGCTTTTTTGGCGCAGCATTATGTGGCGCAAAATACACCGCCGTTAATCGTGGTTGGCATTAAAATCGAAACAACAGTTCTTGAAGAAGTGTTAAGCGAGCAAGCCGGGCGCAAAGTTAAAATCAACACAAACGCTATTGGCGATAAACGTGTGTGGCTGAAGATGGCACAAACCAATGCGGAGCTTGCATTGGGTCAGCGCGCAGCCACTTCAGCGAATCAGAACGCTAAGCTGGTGGCCTTGCGTGAGGCGCTACACTTGCCTGATAGCACTGAACGGATCGAATGCTTTGATATTAGCCATACCATGGGCGAGGCAACTGTGGGTAGTTGCGTAGTATTTGATCGTGGTGACATGCAAAACAGTGAGTATCGACGCTATAACATCACCGGTATTACGCCAGGCGATGATTATGCGGCAATGCGTGATGTATTGACACGTCGATATAAAAAAGTAGCAGCAGGCGAGGGTGTACGACCCGATTTAGTCTTTATTGATGGCGGCAAAGGCCAACTGGGTGTTGCCGTCGAGGTGATGCTGGAAGTCGGATTAGAGGATATTTTGCTGGTAGGCATCGCTAAAGGTGAAGAGCGCAGGCCGGGGCTGGAAACCATGATTTTTTCTGACACGGGCGAAATGCTTAATCTGGAAAAAGACAATAAAGGCTTACACCTATTACAACAAATTCGCGATGAGGCGCATCGGTTCGCTATTACAGGACACAGAGCCAAGCGCGCCAAAGCACGAATGCATTCAAGCTTGGAAGATATTGAGGGAATAGGCGCAAAACGCCGCAAAGCATTGCTCACACGCTTTGGTGGCTTAGATGGCGTAAAGGGTGCTAGTATTGACGAAATTGCCAATGTTGAAGGCATCAGCCAGAGTTTGGCCGAAAAAATTTATGGGGAATTACATTGATACAGTGGAGCGTCAAATGAAGGTCAATATTCCAACCATGCTTACTTGGTTGCGTATTTTACTGATTCCCGTATTCGTTGGTGCGTTTTACTGGCCTGAAAATCTACACACATTAGGCGTTATGCCGTCGCATTGGGTTAATGTGACGGCAACAGCTGTTTTTGCGATTGCAGCAATCACTGATTGGCTAGATGGATATTTAGCCAGATTGCTTAATCAAACATCCTCATTCGGTGCATTTTTAGACCCTGTGGCGGATAAGCTGATGGTGGCTGCCGCACTTATTGTGCTGGTTGAATTTGGGCGGGTAGGTGCGATTGTGGCTTTGATTATTATTGGCCGTGAAATTGCCATTAGTGCGCTACGCGAATGGATGGCAGGCGAAGGGCAAAGCAGCAGTGTAGGCGTCGCGATGATAGGAAAAGTGAAAACTGCAGTACAAATGCTGGCCATTTTATTTTTGTTGTTTTGGGATGATGTTGATTTGGGAAGTATGGGAATATTTCAAACAAAAATAATTGGTCACGTTTTAATTGTGATTGCGGCATTTTTAACATTGCTATCAATGGCTTATTATCTGAAGGCCGCTTGGCCTAAAATGAAAGCTAAATAAATTGATAAAAAGTATGTTAATTAGTCTTGACGATATCCCGAAACTCGCTATAATGGCGCCTGTCTTAACGCGGGAATAGCTCAGCTGGTAGAGCGCAACCTTGCCAAGGTTGAGGTCGCGAGTTCGAGTCTCGTTTCCCGCTCCACTAATTTAATAGGCATGATTAGTTGTAAAATCATGGATTAGTTAAAATGGCATAAATACGGCGAATGCATATATGCTTTCGCCGTTTTAGTTTCAGCTAATGATTAGAGTCGTTTGTTCAAATTGACTCTTCATAAATGGCGCGATAGCAAAGCGGTTATGCCGCGGCCTGCAAAGCCGTTTAGACCAGTTCGACTCTGGTTCGCGCCTCCAATTACCTCTACATAAAATTTACATGCGTTTCGTTCTAGTTTTGATTGTCTGATGATGCAATCGCCTGATGACAGGTAAGCACTTTCAAGCAGTCTTTTTGAGAAGTTTTCTGTCATTCAGGTAACTTTGGTATAACTCGCATGTATTAATCGCCAATGGTAAATTGAGATAGCTCGCTAACAAGTAGCCACATTTATTTATGCTAACGCTAAGAACATTAGCTTTTAATTGATCTATATGAGGGTAAGAAGGTTAAATGAGGCTTCTTTTCAATAATTCATGAAAAATATGTGAAAAATATACGAAATACTGATGTAAAAATCTCAGTAGGTGTTAAAATACGCACCGTTAATTGATGTGCAACCTTCAATCTGCCCGGGTGGTGAAATTGGTAGACACAAGAGACTTAAAATCTCTCGATCGTAAGGTCGTGCCGGTTCGATTCCGGCTCCGG
>CAINWC010000414.1 GCA_903854305.1 uncultured Pseudomonadota bacterium
CGTAAGCTGCGGGGTAATCAAAATTAAAGGGTGATTTTAGGGAGCTCAGCAGGGATGAAACATAATTTTAGGTTGGAAAATGAACATATTTGGGCAAAAATTAGGTTGGAAAATCGTCATATTGTGTTAAGATTTAGGTTGGAAAATCGCCTTTTTACTTCTTTTAACCTGTGAATTGTATTGGTGCACTGATGAAGAGAACCATCGATTATTTCTTGCTTCAATGGAAACAGAAAAAAAACCACAGATCATTGCTCTTGCGGGGTGCTCGGCAGGTAGGCAAAACACATGCCGTACGTACGCTAGGCAAAACATTTGAACATTTTGTGGAAGTTAATCTTGAGTTAGATGAACAAGCGCGCGAAATTTTTACAGCAACGCTTGATGTAAATCGTATTATTCTAAGACTATCACAGCACTTCAATAAACCAATTGAAGCGGGTAAAACATTATTATTTATTGATGAAATTCAAAGCGTGCCATTGGCCATCACTGCACTACGCTATTTTTACGAACTACACCCAGGCTTACACGTAGTTGCTGCCGGCTCTTTGCTTGAATTTGCTATTGAGCAAGTTGGTATGCCTGTTGGGCGCGTAACTTTTTTATACATGTATCCCATGTCATTTTTAGAATTTATGGCAGCACTGGGCAGCACAGGAATGGTGAAAATGATTCTTGATCAAGGATTACAGGATGAATACCCGGTGCTTGAAGCTACGCATCAAAAGTTGCTTGAGATGGTTAGTACTTATTTGGCCATTGGTGGCATGCCTGCCGCGGTAAATGAATGGATCACTACAAAAATGGGACGTGATGTAACAGGCATTCATGAAGGGTTGCTGAAAACGTATCAAAATGATTTTGATAAATATGCTCGCAAGCATCAAATTAAATATCTTTCACTGTTGTTTAAAAAAGCTTTAGAACAACTCAGCTGTAAATTTATATTTGCTCATGTGGGTGAGTACAAAAAACGCGAACTAGAGCCTGCACTTGAACTCCTTGTTCGAGCGGGATTACTTCATCCAGTAAAACGTAGTGCGGGGCAAGTGATTCCCATTGGCGCACAAGCTAGCCTTGATGATTTTAAGCTTATTTTTCTTGATGTTGGCCTGACACAAGCGTTATTAAAATTAAATCTTACTGATTGGTTTTTGAATCCGCTTACTACCATGGTTAATAATGGTACGATTGTTGAGGCATTTGTTGGTCAAGAGCTACTTGCCTATGCTGATCCAATAAGCGAAGAGGAGCTTTATTATTGGCAACGTGCTAGTAAAAATAGCGATGCTGAAATTGATTATTTGGTACAACTTAAAGGACAAGTAGTTCCCATTGAAGTCAAGGCTGGCACGAGTTTGCACATCAAAAGCATGCACCTGTTTCTTGATGCTCATACCCAAGCAACCAGCTACGGGATTCGTTGTTCTGGGCGGCAACATGAGTACACCGAAAAGCTTCACACCTATCCGCTGTACGCGGTGGCAAAACCACTGATTGATAACAATGAAGAGATGCGTAACGCGTTGCTTTCGCTCGCGGAATAATTGTTCTTGAAAAGTGAGCGGATCGGCGTAAGCTAAAACAAAACTTTAACTCGGGGAGCTTGCCATGACAAACAATAACAATAAAGCCGAACGTGTCGGTGTTCAAATTGTCGATATGGATGTGCAAACACTGTTGCACGTGTTGAACCAAGCGTACGCTGACGAGTGGATTGCGTACTACCAGTACTGGCTGAGTGCTAAGCTGGTTGAAGGGCCAATGCGTGTTGAAGTTGCAGCCGAATTAGAAGAGCATGCACAACAAGAGCATCACCATGCCACTCAGATTGCTGATCGCATTATTCAGCTGGGCGGTATGCCAATTCTAAAACCAGAATCATGGCAGACCTATGCCGGCTGTGCGTACGATGCAACCAAAAATGCGTATGTGCAGGCGGTACTTGAAGAGAGTATCAAAGGCGAGCAATGTGCGATTCGTGAGTATAATGACATGCTGGCCATGATTGGCGATAAAGATCCGATTACCTACGATATGATTGTCGGGATTCTGGCGCAGGAAGTTGA
>CAINWC010000415.1 GCA_903854305.1 uncultured Pseudomonadota bacterium
ATGACCCAACAAAACACCGCCTTGGTCGAAGAAGCTGCCGCCGCGGCCGAATCGATGATGGAGCAGGCCGATGAATTGATGAATGCGGTGAGTGTGTTTAGTTTGGAAGAAACCAGTCATAGTTACAAGCCGCAGTATAAACAAATAGGTAAAGCTTAGTCTGTTACAGATTAGTCTGTTGTAGAATTGTAGTGGTAGGGTTTCAAAAGTAAGGCGACAGCAAAGCTAACTGGCGATGCTGATTTTATAAGTAGTAAAACTTTGATATTCAGGAGAATGAAAATGGCTGTTATTGATCGTGTTTTAGTCGGTGAAGGTTTAGTAATTGAAGATCGTCCAGATGGTAGTGGTTTAGATCTTAAAAATGTTGCGCATATTGATTTGGTAATGGGACCACGTGGTAGCGCTGCTGAAGATGCATTTTGCCGTACATTGACTGATCAAAAAGAAGGCGTAAATGGCTTGTTGGCGATTATTGCACCAAATATGATGGTTAAACCAAATACAGTGATGTTCAATAAAGTAACGCTTAGGAATACTAAGCAATCATTGCAAATGTTTGGCCCAGCACAACGCGGCATTTCTATGGCGGTGATGGATTGTGTTGCTGATGGCACGATTCCAGTTGAAGAAGCTGATGATATTTTTATCTGTGTCGGTGTGTTTATCGATAAAAATGCAGATATGGATGATCGTATTCAGGATTGGAATTATGAAGCGACAAAAATTGCAATTAAAAATGCAGTAGCCCGTGAGCCTAAAGCCGCTGATCTACTTAAAATCTATAAAGATAGCACACATCCATTTGCGGCTAGAAGCAAAGAAGATCGCAATAGACGAGTAGCCGATGCTGCTATTTCAGAGTTGAAAGAACGTAACCCGTTCATGGCAACACCGCGTGCAGTAGATCCAGCTGATGTTGCGGTTAATCAGATGAAAGATCGTAATCCTAACACTAAGTAATGACTAAGTAGCAGGTGTTACGGAATATGCCCTTTTAGAAATGCCCATCAATGATAAGAGTGTAGGGAAAAATATTATTCCTACAATGATGTAATGAGAGTTTGTGATGCTTAAAGAAAAAAACCAAAATGATCGTGAATTTGAATTTACAGCGAACGATTTTTCTCGAGTACGCAAACTCATTTATCAACATGCGGGCATTTCTCTTTCTGAGGCAAAAACAGATATGGTGTATAGCCGTATCGGTCGTCGTTTACGCACTGTAGGCTACGATTCATTTAAGGGTTATCTTGATAACCTTGAAAGTGAGAACAACCCAGATGAGTGGGAAGCATTTACGAATGCCTTGACCACGAATCTAACTTCATTCTTTCGTGAAGAACATCATTTTCCGATACTTGCCGAGCATCTTGTAAAGCTCAAGGCACCTATCCGCATTTGGTGTTCTGCTGCGTCTACGGGCGAGGAGCCTTATACCATTGCCATGACTGCCTGCGAGGCTTTCGGTACCATGAAACCACCGGTAGAGATTATTGCTACCGATATTGATACGAATGTCATTGCAACGGCTGCACGTGGCGTGTATCCGTATGAGCGCGTGAGTAAATTGTCGGATGAGCGTCGCAAACATTTTTTTCAAAAAGGCACTGGCGCACATGAAGGCTCAGTGCGCGTACGTAACGAGTTGCGTAGCCTAATTACCTTTAGTCAGCTAAATCTGCTTGATGAACAGTGGGCGTTAAAAGAGCCGTTTGATGCTATTTTTTGCCGAAATGTGATGATCTATTTTGATAAACCGACGCAGTCTAAAATATTGAGTCACTTTGTACCCTTAATGAAGCCGCATGGTTTGTTGTTTGCAGGCCATTCGGAGAATTTTCTTTATGTTTCTAATGCGTTTCACTTACGTGGTAAAACTGTATATGAATTAAGCGATGGCAAGAATGCTAAGCAATCTACCACGCAAACCCGAGAAAGAATTGTATGAGCATGCTACAAGAAGAAGTCTCAACCACCTTATATTTTGACCGCACCTTTGATTGCGAGGCTGCCAAAATTTCGCCGGGAGAATACTACTATACTGATAAAGATATGGTGATTGTTACTGTGCTGGGCTCATGTGTTTCTGCCTGCATACGTGATACGGTGACAGGTATTGGCGGTATGAATCACTTTATGTTGCCGGATAGTGCCGCCGCTGACAAGGATAGTCCTGTCTCTGAATCTATGCGCTATGGTACTTATGCCATGGAGGTATTGATTAATCAGTTGCTGCGTAATGGGGCTCGCCGTGAGAACCTGGAAGCTAAGATTTTTGGCGGCGGTAATGTGTTAAAAAGCTTCACGACCATCAATGTCGGTGATCGCAACGCGATATTCGTTCGTAAGTTCCTTAAAGAAGAGCGTATTCGCGTTACCAGTGAAGATCTGTTAGATATTTATCCAAGAAAAGTGTATTACTTTCCAAAAACGGGAAGAGTATTAGTTAAAAAGCTTAAAAATATGCATAACGACACATTGGTTAAACGTGAAGAAGCTTATGCAAGCAAGCTGAAAACATCTGACGTGGGTGGTGAGATTGATCTGTTTTAATGGTTAATTGAATGTCTAATGTTATGAAGAGAAAAATAAAATGAAAATAAAAGTACTGGTAATTGATGACTCTGCATTGATTCGTAGTTTGTTAACCGAGATTATTAATAGTCAACGTGATATGGAAGTGGT
The DNA here is from genome assembly GCA_903854305.1 of uncultured Pseudomonadota bacterium. Classification (GTDB taxonomy): domain Bacteria; phylum Pseudomonadota; class Gammaproteobacteria; order Burkholderiales; family Methylophilaceae; genus Methylotenera. Next base: position 2,689 of record CAINWC010000415.1, read on the forward strand.
TGGTGCAGCGCCTGACCCACTGATTGCACGCGATATGATTAAACAGCTTAATCCAGATGTGTTGACCTTGGATGTTGAAATGCCCAAGATGGATGGCTTGGACTTTTTAGAGAAATTGATGCGTTTGCGTCCGATGCCAGTAGTGATGGTTTCGACGCTGACCGAACGTGGCTCAGAGATTACCATGCGCGCATTGGAGCTTGGCGCGATTGATTTTGTTACCAAGCCAAAAATGTCCATCTCAGACGGTATGCGTGAATACACCGATATTATTGCCGATAAAATACGTGCGGCCTCACAAGCCAGAATCGCCTCATTGCCGCGGCAGTCTGCTGCAAAAACTGGAAATTCAGCACCAGTTCCATTGCGTAATCCATTAATCAGTAGTGAAAAATTACTGATTATTGGCGCCTCTACAGGCGGGACTGAGGCAATTAAATCATTCTTGTTACAAATGCCATCAGATTGCCCTGGTATTTTAATCACACAGCATATGCCTGCAGGTTTCACTAAGTCTTTTGCAAATCGCTTAGATTCACTATGTCAGATTTCTGTAAAAGAGGCAGAAGGCGGCGAGCGTATCTTGCCTGGTCATGCCTACATTGCACCTGGCGATAAACATCTTTTGTTGGCTAGAAGTGGCGCGAATTATGTTACCCAGCTGAGCGATGAGCCACCAGTGAATCGCCATAAACCTTCGGTTGATGTGTTATTTGATTCTGCCGCTGCTTTTGCCGGTAAAAATGTCATTGGGGTTATTTTGACTGGTATGGGTAAAGATGGCGCCGCTGGCATGGCGCGGATGAAAAACGCAGGGGCGTACAATTTTGCACAGAACGAAGAAAGCTGTGTAGTCTATGGCATGCCTAAAGAGGCCGTTGCTCATGGTGGTGTAGATGAAATTGCACATTTAAATGATTTACCAAAACTTGTACTTAATTATTTAATGGTAAATAGTGCGCGTGCCTTGCGCGTGTAACTCACAGTAAATGCGCGAAGTTAATAGATATAGCAATGATAAGCGAAGCTTTTCTATCGCTAATCTAGAATAAAACTTGAGTAAATGTAGTCAATAATCAATGATCAAAAAAATCAGAATATGTCATTCAGTAATTTCGAGTTTGATGATGAATTTTAAGAATGACAATTGTTAACGGAGTAATGCATGGCTAACCCAAACACTAAATTTCTTGTCGTGGATGATTTTTCAACCATGCGCAGAATCGTTCGCAATCTACTTAAGGAGCTTGGTTACACCAATGTCGATGAGGCTGAAGATGGCGCCATCGCGCTCGGTAAACTTAAAGGTGGAGGTTTTGAATTTGTTGTTTCAGATTGGAATATGCCCAATATGGATGGTCTGACATTGTTACAACATATTCGTGCAGACCCAGAGTTGGCTAAGTTGCCAGTGCTGATGGTCACCGCTGAAGCCAAAAAAGAAAACATCATTGCTGCTGCTCAGGCTGGTGCAAATGGCTACGTTGTTAAACCATTTACTGCGGCTACCCTGGATGAAAAGCTATCTAAAATATTCGAGAAACTTGAAAAAGCAGGGGCTTAAACATGAATAGCGAACTTTTACAGCCACAAGCTGCGCAAACAGATGTTGTGCCAGTGTTAAATGCTAACGATGACATGCTTAACCGAATTGGCCATGTCACGAGAGCCTTGCATGATAGCCTGAGCGGATTAGGCTTAGATAAAATACTCGAACAAGTCGCGCAAGATATTCCCGATGCACGTGACCGTCTTAGTTATGTGGCACGTATGACAGAACAAGCTGCTGAGCGCGTACTCAATGCGACTGATGAAGCGATTCCCCTACAAACTAAATTAGCGACAGACGCAACTGCGCTAGAGGAGCGTTGGAAAGTAGCGCTAGCGATTCCTTCGTTGAAGAGTGAATACAACCAAGTAGCCGATGAAACGCTGGCATTTTTAGCGATGACTGGTAAACATACCGCAGAAACCAAAGCCTTGTTGATGGATATTATGATGGCTCAGGATTTTCAGGATTTGACAGGGCAAGTGATTAAGAAAATCACCAGCTTGGCGCAAGACTTGGAGAAACAGTTGGTGCAGGTGCTGGTAGATTTTTCACCTACCGCCCCTAAAAAGGAGGCTGACGCGAATACTGTTCTACTGAACGGGCCACAAATTGACCCTACCGCCGTGGACGTGGTTGCCAGTCAAGAGCAGGTTGATGACTTGTTGGATAGTTTGGGCTTTTAATTCCAAGTTTAAGATGAACATATTTCGGTATGATTTAGCATGTAATTTAATGCAAGATCAACCGCAATCAACCTGACTGCCGTGCGTGGAGGAGTCGTTCCGACACACTGTTTATAGTCGATTATTTGGTAAATTAAATGGCAGAAAAGCACTTCACAGGTTTGCGAGCCAAAATGCTGATGGTGGTGGCAGTCGCTATAGTTTTGCTGTTTACCTTGCTATATTTTACCGCACGAATGGTAATACTTAACGGTTATACCAAGTTAGAAAACGACAAAACCCTGATTCAAGTGGCTAGTGCGGTTAGCCTTATGGCAGAACAGTCTCAGCAGCTTGACGGCATCGTTGGCGAGTACGCACATTGGGATGATACCTATCAATACTTGGCGCAGCTTGATCCACGTTATATTGAATCCAATTACACTAATGAAACCTTCAGTCACTTAAAAGTCAAAGCTATCATACTGGTTAACCTTGAGGGGGAGGCTGTATATAAAAGAGGCTTTGATTTTGTGAGTGGCAGACCATGGCCGATCCCTAAGCTTTTAGAAAAAGCGGTTTCTAAAGGTGGCCTACTTGTAGATTTAACTAGAGCGCGTAGAACAGGTTTTTTTTGGACACCCGAAGGCATCTGCATTGTTTCTGCTATAGATATACAACCCACCAGCCATAAAGCGGAACGGCACGGTACGCTCATTATGGTACGTCATCTCGATCCAGCGTTAATGCAGCATATTGAAGGCATTGTTGGTGCAAAGCTTGCCATTGATCCGATGCTCGACAATAGTTTTTTTACATTAAAGCCTTTGTTGATCAAGGAAGGGAAGGCAGTAAAGCTGATAAATAGTACTCAAGTTGCAGGCTATGCCATGATGGATAATATTGGTAGTGCCGCAAAAGTCATTGTAAGTACAGTGAGCGACCGTAAAATTTTTGAGCAAGGTGAGTCCAGTCTAAGCTTCTTGTTTTGGTCTATGTCATTAATCGCTTTGATGCTTGCGGTCATTAGTTGGTCGTTTGATCGTATGGTGTTGTTGAGATTGGAGCGAATGAACGATGATATCAAACGAGTAGGGGATTCCGATAGCATGACAACACGTGTGCGGAATCTCAATGGTAATGATGAGTTGGCTAGCCTTTCTCACGGTATCAATGGCATGTTAGAACGCCTTGAAGATTCGCAATATGCGCTGCAGTTAGAGAAAGATCGCGCCAATGTTACCCTCGAAGGCATTGCCGATGCGGTGATTACCAGTAACACCTCAGGATATGTGCTCTACATGAATGCCGCAGCAGAACGCTTGACTGGTATTGATTTTAGTGAGGTAAAAAGTAAAAAATTACAGTCATTGTTTAGATTGATGGCTGAAGATAAAACCACATTAGTCGATAGTGTATGGTTAACAGATCCTTACAGCAATTATGAAGAAGTGGTGCTTGCGCGCGCTGATGGTCAGGAGTTTGTCATCCGCAAATCTGCATCTCCACTATACGACCGGGATGGCAATACCTTCGGCATTGTGACTGTGCTGCACGATGTTACTATGCTGCGAACACTTTCTAACCAACTTTCATTTCAGGCGCGCCATGACCAGTTGACTGGACTCATTAATCGTTACGAGTTCGATCGTAAAGCGCAGGCCGCTATAGACGATGCAGCTACAGGTAACCGCTTGCATTGCCTTGCTTATATTGATTTAGACCAGTTTAAGATCGTTAACGATACCTGTGGGCATCTGGCGGGTGATGTATTGCTTCGACAGATTTCGAGTCATCTGAAAGCTAAAGTTCGCAACTCCGACACGCTAGCGAGGTTGGGTGGTGATGAATTTGCCTTGCTATTGATGGATTGCAGTTTGGAAAAAGCGCAAGAAATCATCGAAGGCTTATTACAGGTGATAAGGGAGTATCGATTCACCTACGATGATAAAGTGTTCAAGGTTGCTGCCAGCATTGGTCTCACTGAGATATGGCCTGATCATACGCCAACATTAAGTGAGCTGTTAAGCACAGTAGATTCTGCCTGTTATGCGGCCAAGGAGGAAGGCGGAAATCGCTTACATATCTATCGTCAAGATGATACTGATATGAAAGAGCGCAACAATCAGCTTGAATGGGTGTCTCGCATTCATCTTGGATTAGAGAAGAAACAGTTCGTCTTATATATCCAGCGCATGGAATCTTTGGTTGAGGGGGCCGAGCTTCATTGTGAATTGTTGATTCGTATGCAGGGATTAGATGGCACGCTTTATCCGCCCGGCTATTTTTTACCCGCAGCAGAGCGCTATCACTTAATGCCGAAGATTGACCGATGGGTGGTGGGCGAGGCGCTGTCTATCATTGCACGAAAAGGTGCTAGTTTTCCTTATGTATGTGCCATTAATCTTTCTGGACAGACTTTTTCAGAAGAAGGCTTTCTTGACTACGTTGTCGATCAAATTAAGCAGCACGGTGTGAATCCCAGACGTATTTGTTTCGAAATTACCGAAACTGCAGTGATTGCGAATCTTAATAAAGCTCGACAATTTATGCAGACTTTACGTGAAATTGGTTGTCGATTCTCGTTAGATGATTTTGGTAGCGGTTTGTCGTCTTTCGCTTACCTTAAAAATTTGGATGTGGATTTTCTTAAGATCGATGGTATGTTCGTTAAGGCCATTGTTAACAGTAAAGTTGATCGCGCAATGGTGGAATCTATTAACAATGTGGGCCATGTCATGGGCTTACATACCATTGCTGAATTCGCTGAAAACGATGATATTGTCGAGATACTTAAAGAAATCGGTGTGGACTACGCACAAGGTTATGCCGTGGCTAAGCCGGAACTATTTGAGGATTCATTCTTTATTCCGCCGAGTACCCCAAACTAGCACCATAAATTCATCAAGCATTCATACGACGTTGCGTTTGAGTGATGAATTTAGTGATAACCGTAGGTCACAACAGGGCCTAGTTGCTGTAACTCTTCATCGTTGTACAATCTGCCTCGCGTGATGAAAGCCAAGCCTGTTCCGCAGTCTAAGGAAAATGAACCACTTGAGCCTGGTAACGCATCCAAAATAGTGTGCGTGTTTTCTGAGAACTGAAAATGGTTGTGACCCATATAGAAAACGGCACCTTCAATTTCACCTACAATCACATCTGACGGACTAGGTTTGAATTCATTAGAGGGCATACAAAGCGGAACGCTGCCTTCACAACAGCCGCCAGATTGAAAGAATACAATAGGCCCGAATTGTGCCGTGAGTTTGTGAATTAAGCCTATAGCTGAAGGCGTTGCAGATAAGCGTTCGGTCATCACAAAATCTCCATCAATAGAAAAAGCATGAAATAAGTGGCGAAAAAAAGAGGCGGTAAACCGCCTCTTGATTTTAGACTTCTTTAAACCTTAATTC
>CAINWC010000416.1 GCA_903854305.1 uncultured Pseudomonadota bacterium
GGAATCAATGTGTCTGTTGTCACCATCAGATCCAAGCCATAAAACTCTCGACAGCCTAAAATGTAAGCAACCGGCTCGCCATTTAAACGGCGATTAAGCAATGCCTCGAACGCCGCATGGTTGTTGGCTTGCAGGGCATCGTTTTCGTGTGCCAGTAACCAAGCTCTATTTGCTTTTAGCGTAGTTTGTAAGAGTAACTGCGCCTCTAATCGCGCTTCACTTGAATCTAAATCTAGGCTATTTGAAAGCGCTGTTTGAGCCGCAACCCATGTTTGACGTACTGTTTTAGTCAATTAATTATTATCAAACTTAATTGTCATCACTCAAACTCGCCAGTAAATCAGCCTGATGTTCAGCCGATAGGGCACCAATCAACTCATCCATATCACCTTCTGTAATCGCATCAATCTTATATAGCGTCAGGTTAATGCGGTGATCTGTAATACGGCCTTGCGGGTAGTTGTAGGTTCTAATGCGCTCAGAACGGTCGCCGGAGCCAATTAAACTTTTACGCTCACTGGCGATTTTAGATTGCTGCGCACGTACTTCGGCATCTTTAATTCGTGCCACTAGCACGCTCATGGCTTGCGCTTTGTTTTTGTGTTGACTACGGTCGTCTTGGCATTCCACCACGATGCCAGTCGGCAAGTGGGTAATGCGCACGGCTGAATCAGTTTTATTAATATGCTGACCGCCAGCGCCACTGGCACGGTAAGTATCGATGCGGATCTCGGCCGGGTTAATCACAACATCGCTCACTTCATCGGCTTCTGCCAATATCGCCACCGTACAAGCAGAGGTGTGAATGCGGCCTTGTGTTTCAGTGTCTGGCACGCGTTGTACTCTATGTACACCAGACTCAAATTTAAGTTTTGAGTAGGCGCCGTAACCTTCAATTTTTGCGATGATTTCTTTGTAGCCGCCAATTTCAGATTCATTGGCTGACACCACTTCTACTTTCCAGCGTTGGCGCTCTGCATAGCGCGAATACATTCTAAAAAGGTCGCCGGCAAATAAACCAGATTCATCACCGCCTGTGCCCGCGCGAATCTCCAAGAATAGATTGCGGTCATCGTTAGGATCTTTAGGCAGCAGCAAGGTTTGCAGATTCTTTTCAATCTCTTCTGTTTTGGCTTTGCATTGCTCAATTTCATCTTGCGCAAACTCTTTCATGTCTGGGTCGCTGAGCATTTTTTGCGCCTCATTCATGTCCGCTTCAACTTGTTCAAAAGCCCGGTATTGTTCTACGATAGGCGTAATCTCAGCATGTTCTTGGGTAATTTTGCGATAATTATCCATGTTACTGGTCGCATTTTCAGAGCTCATCAACCGGTTTATTTCTTCTAAACGCTCGCTCAAATTGGCGAGCTTTGTAATCATGCTAGGTTTCATCGTGTGGATTCTTTTAGTTAGGCCTAGTTGGCAACTAGGCTTAAGATTTAATGTGATACAGCTGTTTTAATACGTCTTCCAGCTTGGTATGTTCATCACCATGGGCTTGATTAAGCGCATGGCTAGGCGCATGTAAAAACTTATTGGTCAGCGCATTGCTTAAGGCTTCCAGTACTTTTTCCGCGCTTTCGCCTTTTTGAATCAGTTTAAGGGCTTTGTCTAACTCGGCTTTGCGTGTGACTTCAGCTTGGTCGCGTAGCGCTTTAATGGTGGGTACGGCATCGCGCTTTTTAAGCCACTGCATAAAGTTTTCTACACGTGCTGTCACAATGATTTCAGCATCAATCGCTGCAGTCTGGCGGTTTACCATGCCGTCCGTTACTACTTGTGCCAGATCATCTACGGTGTATAAAAACACATCGTCTAACTCAGCAACTTCTGCCTCAATGTCTCGTGGAACCGCTAAGTCCACCATAAAAATCGGGCGATGGCGACGTGTTTTAATGGCGCTTTCAACCATACCTAAGCCTACAATCGGCAATTGGCTGGCGGTGCTGGTAATCACAATATCAAACTCGGCAAAGCGCTCAGGTAAATCGTTGAGTAAAATCGCTTGTGCTTTTATCCCTTGCAAACTAATTTTGGCCGCTAAGGTTTCGCCGCGTTCTAATGTACGATTGGCGACCATCATGCTTTTAGGTTTTTGCGCGGCAAAGTGGTCCGCGCAAAGCTCTATCATTTCGCCCGCGCCAATAAATAGCACTCTTTGGTCCTTAATGTCACCAAAAATGCGTTGAGCAAGCTTAACTGCCGCTGCCGCCATTGAGATTGAGTTTGCGCCAATGTCTGTGTTGGTGCGTACTTCTTTCGCCACTTCAAAAGTACGTTGAAACAACTTGTGCAATAACGTGCCTAGCGTGCCGGCATCTTGCGCTATTTTGACGGATTGCTTAAATTGCCCCAATATTTGTGGTTCGCCAAGCACCATGCTATCTAAACCGGAGGCGACTCTAAAGGCATGTTTAACCGCTTCGTCATTCGGCAAGGTGTAAATATAAGGTTGAATCGCACTGGTATCTAGTTTGTGATATTGCGATAACCAGTTGAGTGGTTTTTCTGGGCTATCGGCGCTACAGTAAAGCTCCGTGCGGTTGCAGGTGGATAAAATAGCGGCTTCAGCGGCGTCGTGCTGCGTTAATTCGCGCAAAGCACTGCCCAGATGTTCGCTATTAAAAGCAACATTTTCACGGATTTGAATGGGCGCGGTGTTGTGGTTAACGCCAATGACATA
>CAINWC010000417.1 GCA_903854305.1 uncultured Pseudomonadota bacterium
AATAATATCTTTACGTGGCATTTCTTCTACTAACTTCTGAATACTGGCACTTACTTTTTCTAAGAATTCCGCATCTGGGCTTAATAGAATGGCTTGGGCTAATTCGTCATGTTCAGCTTGACTGAATAAATCCATCGCCACCCAATCCGGATTGGTTTTACCATCGCAAATCACGAGAATTTCAGAGGGCCCTGCGACCATATCAATACCGACGATGCCGAATACTCTGCGTTTTGCGGCAGCCACATAAGCATTACCTGGTCCAACTACTTTATCCACTTGCGGTACCGTTTCGGTACCGTAAGCTAACGCGCCAACGCCTTGTGCGCCGCCTATGCAAAATACGCGATCAACGCCTGAAATTGCAGCAGCAGCCAACACCAACTGATTTCTTTCACCATTGGGCGTAGGCACCACCATGATTAACTCTTTAACGCCCGCCACTTTGGCCGGAATCGCATTCATTAATACTGAAGAAGGATATGCCGCTTTGCCGCCTGGCACATACAGGCCTACGCGATCTAAAGATGTGACTTGCTGACCAAGAAGCGTACCGTCCGCTTCCGTGTAACTCCAAGAGGTCATTAGTTGCTTTTCGTGATAAATACGCACGCGATCTGCAGCCACTTGCAAAGCTTCACGCTGATCAACTGGCAGACCGTCTAATGCAGCAACTAGCTCTTCCCTACTAATTTCGAGCTCAGCTAAATTTGTCGCGCTAGTTTTATCAAAACGGTTGGTATATTCCAACACCGCAGCATCACCGCGTTTTTTTACATTTTTGAGAATATTGGCTACCACCTCATCAACACTATCATCTTGCGCAGTTTCAAAGGCTAGTAGCGCTTTTAGCTTTTCATCAAAATCAGTATCGGTAGTAGAAAAACGTCGAATATCTATATTCACAGTCATACCCTTAAACCTATTTTCTTAAATTAATTACTTGGTAATTACGCGTTCAGTGCTTAACAATTATTTTTGCACAATTGCACCAATAAACGCATCCATAATCGGCTGAATTTTTGCACGATTTAACTTGAGTGATGCTTGGTTCACCACCAAACGTGAGCTAATGTCGCCAACCTCTTCTACTGCTTTGAGGTGATTGGCGCGTAAAGTTCCGCCTGTGCTGACTAAATCGACAATCACATCGGCCAAACCGACCAACGGGCCTAATTCCATAGAGCCGTAAAGCTTGATTAAATCGACATGCATGCCTTTGGCGGCAAAGTGTTCGCGTGCTGTTTTCACATACTTGGTGACCACTTTTAAGCGAGCACCACTTCGAATCGATGCAAAATAATCAAAATCTTCACGCACCGCTACCATCATTTTACATTTAGCAATTTGTAAATCTATAGGCTGATATAGACCGTCACCGCCATGCTCATCCAGCACGTCTTTACCAGCAATACCTAAATCAGCTGCGCCGTATTGCACATAGGTTGGCACGTCAGACGCACGAACAATAATCAAACGTACATCTTCACGATTTGTGCCGATGATTAATTTGCGTGAAGATTCAGGGTCTTCAGCTGGGTGTATACCTGCCGCAGCCAATAACGGTATAGTTTCTTCGAAGATACGGCCTTTTGAGAGTGCGATGGTAATCATTTTTTAAACTCGTCTAACATTTGCACCAAGTGCGTTTAATTTTGCTTCTAACTTTTCATAACCACGGTCTAAATGGTAAATACGCTCAACCACCGTTTCACCTCGCGCCACTAAGCCAGCTAATATCAGGCTCGCAGAGGCACGTAAATCAGTTGCCATGACAATGGCGCCATCTAAAAACTCAACACCTTTTACCAGCGCGGTATTGCCGTCAATGCTAATATCAGCGCCTAAACGCTGCATTTCTTGCACATGCATAAAGCGGTTTTCAAAGATGGTTTCTGTGACTTTTGATACACCCGTTGCCAGGGTATTTAATGCCATAAACTGCGCTTGCATATCAGTAGGGAAAGCAGGATGCGGTGCGGTACGGATATTCACTGCTTTGAGCTTACCATCACTTTTTACGGTGATGCTATTTGCGTCACTCGTTACAGTCGCGCCTGCTTCACGCAGCTTTTCAATGACCGCATCCAACAGATCAGCACGAGCATTAAGTAATTTAACTTCGCCCCCTGTCATCGCAGCGGCGACCATGTAAGTACCGGCTTCGATGCGGTCGCACACCACATTGTGAGTAGTGCCGCTCAATTTATCTACGCCTACAATGGTAATTACATCGGTGCCAGCACCTGTAATTTTTGCGCCCATTTTGATGAGCATCTCTGCTAAATCAACAACTTCAGGCTCTTTGGCGGCATTCTCTAATACGGTTGTGCCTTCAGCCAAGGCTGCGGCCATCATCAGATTTTCCGTGCCAGTCACTGTTACTAAATCCATGTAGTAGCGCGCGCCTTGCAAACGGCGATTCGGCAGGTGTAAGGTACTGGCCTGAATATAGCCATGCGTGAGATGAATTGCGGCACCCATCGCTTGCAAGCCTTTGATATGCAAGTCCACAGGGCGAGAACCAATGGCACAACCGCCAGGCAATGAAACGCGCGCCGTACCAAACCGCGCCAATAATGGACCTAGCACCAAAATAGAAGCTCGCATGGTTTTCACCATTTCATAAGTGGCTTCAAAAGAAGTCACTTCACTGGCATCCAAAGTCACTTGACTTTCATTGCGGGTAATCTTCACACCCATCATGCCGAGCAATTTAATCGTGGTATCAATGTCTTTTAACGCCGCGATGCTACCCAGGTGAAGTGGTGTTTCGGCAAGTAAGCTCGCACACAAAATGGGCAATGCAGCATTTTTTGCACCAGAAATAGTGACTTCACCATTGAGACGATTACCGCCTTGTATGATTAACTTGTCCAATTATTTAACCGCATCTAACAGCGTTTGAAGTTCACCGCTTTCGTACATGGCACGCATAATATCTGAGCCGCCAACAAATTCACCGTTGATATATAACTGTGGAATCGTTGGCCAGTTTGCGTACACTTTAATGCCCTCGCGCACGGCTTGATCCGCCAGCACATCAACCGCGATATATTTAGCATGACAAGCCTCTAAAATCTGTGTCGCCATATTAGAGAAACCACATTGCGGAAACTTTGGGCTGCCTTTCATGTAAAGCACGACTGGGTTGGTGGTCACTGTTTCTTTAATTTGTGCTTGTGCGTCCATTTGAATCTCCATTACCTAATATTTGGCTTAAATTTAATTACGAATTATTGCAGTTCTAAGACTTGTTATTCCATTGTTCTGGTGTATAGGTTTTCATTGATAAGGCGTGAATTTCTGCGCGCATTCTATCGCCTAAAGCCGCGTAAACCTGCTGATGCTGCTGCACCATACCTTTACCAACGAATGCGTCACTCACAATAACTGCCTCAAAATGTGTACCGTCATCGCCTAATACTTTGATGTATTCACAGGCTAGATGTTGCGTAATATATGACTCTAATTGTTGCGCGCTTAACACGTTTACATCACCTTTTTAATTGAGCTAACAAGCTTATGCTCTTAATTTATACCCGGATTTTAACATTTTTAGTGTAATCAATGCTAACACTAAGAACGATGCACCTACGATAGACAAGCTAAGCAATGGCGAAACATCGCCCCTGCCAAAAAAACCATATCTAAAGCCATCAATCATGTAGAAAAATGGATTGAGTTGCGATAGCTTTTGCCAAAATGGCGGCAAGGAATGGATAGAATAAAACACGCCAGATAAAAATGACAAAGGCATGATAATGAAATTCTGGAATGCAGCCATTTGATCGAAACGATCAGCCCATATACCCGCGATGATGCCAAACGTACCTAGTAATGCACTGCCTAACAAGGCGAATGCCAATATTAAAAAAGGGTTTGCTATAGGTATATCAACAAACCACATGGCGACTAGATAAATGCATAAGCCAACCACCAGCCCGCGAATAATGGCCGCACATAAAAAAGCGGCAAAAAACTGAAAGTGGGTAAGTGGCGTTAACAACACAAAGACGAGATTACCCATCACTTTAGATTGTATAAGGCTAGAGGAACTGTTAGCGAATGCATTTTGCAACACAGACATCATAATGAGGCCTGGAATCAAAAAAGCGGTGTAAGGAACGCCGTTATAAACCTGTACATGGCCTTCTAGCACATGCGCAAAAATCAACAGATATAGCAATGCCGTAATCACTGGCGCTGCTACGGTTTGAAAAGCAAGCAACTCTTTCTTTAACAGTGTCCAAGGGCCTCTAAATGATGCGTTCAAGTTTAGGAAACTTGTCACTTTATCAGTGTTCATGATGATTTCCCGACCAATGACAAAAACACATCTTCTAAATCAGCTTCGTTCAATTGCATATCTAGCACCTTGATATTGGCTGTTTTCAAAGCGGATAGTACAAACTCGATTTGCGCCATATCACTCAAGGCAAAGGTGAAAATACCGTCTTCCTGATGGCGCAGCAAACTATGAATATGGTCTGGCAGCGCTACATCACCTAAAGTTAATCGTAACTTTTTGCCTGCAAATTTATTCAGTAAATTAGCCGTACTATCTAACGCAACGATTTCACCTTGCTTCATCATGCCCACACGGCTACATAAGGCTTCCGCTTCTTCTAAATAATGCGTAGTGAGTATAATCGTATGACCTTCTCGGTTTAGCTTTTTAATAAACTCCCAAAGCATTTGCCGCAGTTCAACGTCTACTCCCGCTGTCGGTTCATCCAACACAATCACAGGCGGCTTATGCGCTAAAGCTTGAGCAATCAGCGCTCGACGCTTCATGCCGCCAGAAAGCTTGCGCATATTGGTATTGGCTTTATCAGCAAGGCCTAAACCTTCAAGAATCTCATCGACCCATGCGTCATTTTCTTTGCCGCGCCCAAAATAACCTGCTTGAAAGCGCAGCATTTCACGTACATTAAAAAAAGGATCAAACACGAGCTCTTGCGGCACTACGCCTAGTAGCTGACGTGCTTGCTGATATTGATTAACCACATCAAAACCCATGACAGAAATATCACCTGCACTAGGCTTGATCAATCCGGCAAGGATACTGATTAACGTAGACTTGCCCGCACCGTTTGGGCCTAGTAGGGCAAAAAACTCGCCTCGTTCAATGGTTAAATCAATGCCTTTGAGTGCATGCAGGTTACCAAAGTTTTTATGTATGCCATTAATTTTAATTGCAGGATTCATGTTTAGAGCTTGGGAATAAGACAATAAAGTTGTCTTTTGTAGGTTCAAAAAAATACGGCTCGCATACCAATAAGCATGAGCAAGCCGATTTGAATTTACAATTACATGGTGATGTTATTACAAATAACAATAGCCTTTGCATCTGACCAAAGTCAGACTAGCGTTTACTGGAGGGAATAAAATCTGCTACGCCGTAAAGCGCAGCTAAGCTATTTAAGTTTTCCGGTAAGTGAACAAAGCTTATTTTGCAGTTTGATGCAAGCGCACGGCGCTGCCACTCCATGACTAAACTCAATGCGGCGGTATCAACATCGGTGACCGCCGAAAAATCAACTTCTAGGTCACCCGCCATTTCAAATGCATTACTTTGGTTCAAAATCGCATTTGCGTTATCCATCAACACATCGCCTGAAACATGCCATTGATTTGCTTGTTGAGTGATATTCGTCATATTGAGTATTTTTGTTGTAGGTTTAAATGAAAGTTAAACCTTAATTTAAACGGTACCCGCCGCCTTGTTTTTATCAGCCAGTTTTTTATTCAAGCTATCTAACCCATTTTGGCGAATCTCATTACTGAATTGACTGCGGTAGTTCGTCACCAAGCTAACATTTTCAATCACAATATCATATACTTTCCAGCCTGTAGCACCTTTTACAAGGCTATAATCCACCGCAACTGGTTGACCACCAGATTGTAATATCTGCGTTTTAACACTTACATTTTTCGCATCTGGTTCAGCACGTAAAGGCTTATACTCAATGGTTTGATCTTTATACTTGCCGAGTGCTGTTGAATAGGTCCGCAACAATAAAGTACGGAACTCTTTCTGAAAACTAGCTTGCTGTTCAGGTGTTGCTGACTTCCAATTTTTACCAAGCACCATGCGACATACGCGGTCAAAATCAAAGTTCGGTAAGATTTTAGCCTCAACGACTGCATATAATTGCTGCTGATTACCCGATTGAATGTCTTTATCATTTTTAACAATGGTTAATACTTCATCGGCGGTTTGCTTGACTAGCGCATCTGGTCCTATTTCAGCGCTTGCAACGCCAAACATTCCGAGTAATCCTATCAGTAAACTAGCGTTAACTAAAAACTTTATAAATGATTTCATATGTACCCTCTGTTATTTCAATTCTATTTGTGCCGCATTTGAGTACTAAGACCCATGCCACGTTTTTGCGCTTGAACCCTTAAAACGGTGGATCACCTAATTCGGTTGACTTAACCGCTGATTTTACATTTGCAGCCTTAGTTGATGGCTCTGCTTTTGAATCAGCTTCTTTATTATCAGCCTTCGATTCAGAGGCTTTGCTAAACAAAAACTGACTAATCATTTTTTCCAGCACGATAGCATCTTGCGTTTGTGAGATTTTATCACCATTTTTCAAAGTGTCATCTTCACCACCCGCTTCAAGGCCAACATACTGCTCGCCGAGTAAACCTGCAGTATAAATATTGGCAAAGGTATCTTTAGGGAAAGCGTAGCGTTTGTCTATTTTAATAGTCACAATCGCCGCATAGTGCTTACTATCAAACACAATATTATCAACGCGACCCACAACGACCCCGGCGCTTTTCACAGGTGCATGCGGTTTTAAGCTGCCGACATTTTCAAAGGCGGCGGTTACGCTGTAAGTTGGTCCGATTTTACTTGAAGTTAAATTACCCACCTTCATTGCAAGGCCTAACAACGCAGCTACACCCAACGCCACAAAAATACCGACCCATAAATCTATTGTTGTTCTATCCACTTAACATCCCCTCAATTTACATGCGCTACATCTATACTTAAGCGATACAACCAGCGTTATATCACCAACATAAAAGATGTTAAAACAAAATCTAAAGCCAATACGGTTAATGATGAAATAACCACTGTGCGTGTTGTTGCACGACTCACACCTTCGGCTGTTGGCGGTGCATCAAAACCTTCAAATAAAGCTATCATGGTACAAGCCACGCCAAATACCAGACTTTTAATCAGACCATCAACGATGTCTGTCCTAAAATCTACATTCGCCTGCATTTGCGACCAAAAGGCACCATCGTCCACGCCAATTAGAGGCACAGCTACCATGTAACCTCCTAAAATACCGACCATAGAGAATAAGGTCGCCAATATCGGCATAGAAATCACTCCTGCCCAAAAGCGTGGTGCAATGACACGAGCAATGGGGTTAACTGCCATCATTTCCATGGCAGATAGCTGCTCTGTTGTTTTCATCAAGCCTATTTCTGCGGTAATCGCTGTACCAGCACGACCTGCAAATAACAAGGCCGTGACTACTGGGCCTAATTCACGCACGAGTGATAAGGCGACCAATACGCCAATCGCTTCAGATGAACCATATTTCTGCAAAGTATTGTAGCCTTGCAATGCCAACACCATGCCTACAAAAAAGGCTGACACAACAATGATCAATAGTGACATCACGCCCGTAAAGTAGATCTCACGCAACGTTAAGTGAAATCGCTTAAAACTTTCACCTGAATAAAAAATCGTCAAGAAAAATAGCCTAGTACCCGCACCTAAACGCCAAATGCGCTCAATCATACGCTTACCAATACCGCGTAATGTTCGAGTAATACTGTAGAGTAATTTTGATTTAATCATTGGTTTTTGTTTGGCGGGCTTTATTTGGCAGACGATTGATTCAGCAGTTCAGATTGATAGTTGGCAGCAGGATAATGGAATGGCACAGGGCCATCTTTTTCACCATGTACAAACTGATGCACAAATGGCAAGGTAGATTGCATTAAATCATGCGGAGTACCCTCTGCGGCAACTTCACCATTGGCCACAAAGTACACATAATCTGCAATCAAAAAGGTTTCTTTGACATCATGAGACACGATGATGGAAGTTGCACCCAGCGCGTCATTTAAACTACGAATCAAATCGCAAATCACGCCCATTGAAATTGGGTCTAAACCCGCAAATGGCTCATCGTACATAATAATATTGGGGTCTAGTGCAACCGCTCTGGCTAAAGCTACGCGCCTTGCCATGCCACCAGAAAGCTCGGTTGGCATAAAGTTATAAGCACCGCGCAAACCAACCGCATTAAGCTTCATCAATACCAAGTCTCTAATCATAGATTCTGGCAAGTCGGTCAGTTCGCGCATAGGAAACGCAACGTTATCAAATACGCTTAAATCGGTGAACAAGGCGCCATGCTGAAACAACATACCCATTTTGCGACGAAGTTTATAAATACCATCACGATCTTGCTTATGGACCACTTCACCATCAACGCGCACTTCGCCTTTACTTGGCTTAATTTGCCCGCCTATTAGGCGCAACAAAGTCGTTTTACCGCTACCACTACCGCCCATAATCGCCACGACTTTTCCACGTGGAAACACCATATTGATGCCTTTGTGCAACAAGCGCCCCTTGTAACCAAAGGATAAATTATCAATTTCTACGATGTTGGTGGTCATGAATTACGCATTAATTTTTGTGAGCTTTCTATTGAGCCTCTATTCTAAAACAATTTACCTTCTACGCAAGCTGTTAAATGTCTTTAAGTACTAATGGTGGCATAGCTCCTTATAAAAAAGCCCACAAAAGTGGGCTTTTTTAATCGACTCTACTAACTACTTTAAACCAATACCTAATCCTAGAAAGTCAAACACGTAGTGTAACTACTAGAATCAACCATCAGCGCTGTAGTAACTCCCTCGCCTGTAGCCGTAGCACTGAGTACAGATCTGAGTGATCCTGTAGAGGTTTCACCATCATCAAGTGCGGTATCTAATTGCTTCGCAAATTTACCCAAAATACCATCTGAGCATATTACAAATGCGCCTGTCATGCCAGTAATTTTAGTAAACCCTGAAACACTTTGAACACCAATTCGCCCACCATCCGCATTTGTAGGATAGTAATTCGGGTCAGTAACTAGCGTTGGGCCAGCGGCGAGGTTTGCCAATCGAACATGTTGCCAAAACAATGCAGACTCATCCCCACCTGCAGCAGTTGCCGTAGTTGAGTTCCACTGACCTTCAATCACACCGTTTCCAGCCGTGCCAGTAGTGGCAAGCGTTCCAACCACATGCGCAACAACTTTACTATCATCTCCTGGTAACGCTCTAAATTTATCTTGATAGCCATAAATATAAACTTGGATATTTTTAAAGTCCGTAGCCATATTTTTAACTTTGGCACTATTAATCAATTCCTGGCCTTTTAATACGCCGCCTAAAAGTAAGCCGATAATCACTAGTACAATCGCCAACTCAATCAACGTAAAGCCTGCTTGCTGTTTTTTCATTTAGTTCCCCGAACTATAATTTGGTGTATGTTAAGACATTCTATTAAATAAATATCTAACTGTCTTGGTTTGTATGCAAATTTCATACCAGCTAATTTTTGCTTAATTTACACATATTTTGCTGCATTCTATAAGAATTTACATAAAACACGTATAAATATTGTCGAAAATCCAACAATGATGTTCAAATTTTAACGTTAATACCCGTGGTGAGTTTGCTTCACTTGAGAATACAATACCAGATAAACAGATTTATTCATTCACTCATTGAGTCAACATTTTATGCAACCGCTATTCAAATTCTGCCGCCAATTATTTAATGATTCTGATCGATTGATGGCTTTGATGCTTTTATCATTGCATGCCATGTTAATTTGGGGCGAAGTTGGCAACCTGCATAGAGCTTTATTTCTATGCCACTACGGTTGCTTTTTATTGTGGCAGCCGGTGATGCGCCAAACCAAAACGTTGTCTTGGCAGGCCGTGATTCTGATTGTTGTCGGCGCTGCGGTGACCATGTTTTTTACTAGTTGGTGGGTCACTGCTTTTTGGATGGCCGGCTTGTTTGCTTTGATTGGTGGGCGTATTTTTTCTGGTGAATCAGCTCGCGATAGATTGCCAAACATTTTAGCTTCTAGCTATCTACTCGCCATATTACTGTTATGGGTAGTGCCAAAACTACTTGGCGCTAATGATGATTTAGCCGCAGCTGAATTCTTACTTATCTATTTTTTACCTATTCTACCGCTGACCATTTTATTTTTGTCGGCTAAACATAAGTCTGAAACGCAAACACCTAATATTGATTTTTTTTATACACTACTGATTTTCTTACTGACACTTATTGTCATACTTGGCAGCTTCGCGATTGGGGTTATTTGGAAAATACACTATATTAAATTATTGATCGTAGCCGTCATGGGCCTAGCCTCCACTCTGGTTGTGCTGAGTTGGCTATGGAATCCGAGCGCTACTTTTTCTGGATTAGAATTGTTGATGTCACGCTATTTGTTAAGCCTCGGCCTGCCTTTTGAGCAATGGATTAGACAAATTGCAAGGCACGCTGAGTTTGAATCTACTGCAGATAAATTTTTACAAGCAGCAATGCGTGAGTTAGCCGCACTGAACTGGGTGAGTGGCTTAATGTGGGAAGTAGAGCATGCTAAGCATCAGCTAGGTGATGCAACACCCTTTATTTCTACTTTTAGTTTTCAACAGCTACATTTAACGCTGTATTCACGTTGGCAGTTTAGTCCGGCGATGTATTTACATGTGCAATTACTTACACAAATTTTGGGGGAATTTTATGAGGCTAAACGCCGCGAAGAAACCATTAGTCAAAATACTTATATGCAAACATTTTACGAAACTGGCTCACGCTTAACGCATGATATTAAAAATATTCTACAGTCACTCGGCACGTTAACTGCAGCAGCGGCCATGCCTAATAGTGCGGAAGATGATGTCAGGCTGATTGAGTTGATTAAAAAACAACTGCCCAGACTAGGTCAACGCTTGGCTGCAACGCTCACCAAACTTGAACACCCCAGTGTCGAAAAGAAACAACAAGCAAAAGTAGCAATTTGGTGGAAAAATTTTAAGCAGTTGAACACACACCAACAAGTTCAATTTGAATCTCCCGCAAGCTTACCTAAAGCCGATATTGACCCAGAAGTACTGGATAGTGTGGTAGATAATTTATTACAAAATGCGTTAGAAAAGACGAAGCTAGAAGCCAATACCATTATTAAAGTAACCTTAATGCCATCTAAACACTTTTGCTTAGAAGTTACTGACACAGGCTCGGCAATGCCCAGCGACGTAGCTGAACAATTATTTAAATCACACGTAAGCTCTAAAAATGGCTTGGGGGTTGGCTTGTATCATGCCGCCCAACAGGCGATGCAAGCAGGCTACGAGTTAAGTTTAGTAGATAACCGTAATGGCGAGGTGCGCTTCAGGCTGGAAATGGTAGCGGCAGAGCCAGTGGTTTAAAGCGGCAGCTTATTGGAGTTTACACAATAAAAAAGCGGCTCAAACGCCGCTTTTTTATTTGAGTCGCAATCGTAGGTCACATTCTCCTAAGTCACGTTCTTAAAATTAAGTCGCGTTCTAAAGTGTGCCGTAAGAATGCAAGCCACTCAAAAACATATTCACACCTAAGAATGCAAAAGTTGTGACAATTAAGCCGACGAGCGCCCACCAAGCCAATACTGGTCCACGCAAGCCTTTTACCATGCGCAAATGTAGCCATGCCGCATAATTAAGCCATACAATCAGCGCCCAGGTTTCTTTTGGATCCCAGCTCCAGTAGCCGCCCCATGCTTCAGCCGCCCAGATTGCACCTAATATTGTAGCAATGGTAAAAAACGCAAAACCTACGGCAATAGACTTATACACCAAGTCATCAAGCACATCTAAACTAGGCAGGCGTGACGCCAGTATGCCTTTATTCGCCAGCAAGTAAGCGCCACTTACCGCCGCAGCTAATGAAAATGAACCGTAGCCGATAAAGTTAGCGGGCACATGAATCTTCATCCAATATGACTGCAAGGCTGGGACTAAGGGCTGAATGTTATTGGCATGACGATCAAACGTGTACCAAAGAATAAAACCGACTGCCGCGTTAATCACCAGCAACACAAAGCCACCTAATTGCTTGGTGTTGAAGTGTTTCTCATAATGCAAATACAGCAAGGCCGTAATCAGGCAAAACAGAATAAACACTTCATACAGGTTGCTGATTGGTATGTGACCGACTTCTGGCGCAATTAAATAAGATTCATACCAACGTACCATCAGGCCCACAAAGCCCATTAATGCTGCACTCCAGGTAAGTGCAGTTGCCACACTGCCAACAAATACCGAGCGTTTAAACATGGCGAACCAATAGGTCACCATGGCTAAGACAAATAACACATTCATCCACATGATGGCGGATTGACTGGAAATTAGAAACTTAAGTAAAAAGGACTGCGTGGCACGTGCTTGGTCGCCATGATACAAACTGATTGAAAACAAGCTAACGATCGCTATGGCTAACACTAATTTGCCGATGGCTTTCCACTGCCATCCCAAATAACTAAATACAGCTACGGCACCAAACAAAAATACCACTTCATACATATCCATATATTTGGCATATTTGCTATAGGCAAAAATTGCGCCTGCCGCTAGCAATATGGCATAGAGCCAATCTTGCCAATTAAGGCGCTGCAATAATGTTTTTGCTTGGTAATCCATCGCGGTATTCATACTAACTCCTTAAACTGATTAGTTTATTTTGAGACAATCAGATTTCTGATTTGCTCGCGATATAAACTAAACTCTTGCTCGAAATCCAGGTTCTTACGGTTTGACGCCATGCCAAAATGTACTTGATTGCTGCCAGGCTTGAGTAACAACCAAATACGCCGCTCACGAATATACATCATGGAGAATATACCTAACACTAGTAAAGCCGAGCCTAAATATACCCATTTCTCGCCCGGTGACTTGGTTAACTGGAATCCGCTGGCTTCTTTATGCTCGAAATTCTCAAGCTGCAAGAAATAAGGGGTGCCATAAAAGAACATATCGCTAAATCCATTCAAGCTATCCTGAATCAACGATTGAGTTTCTGCATTGTTGAGCAGTAATGGTTTTTTATTTGCGGCTAAGCTCATGTTGTAAGCTTCAAACGCGGCAATGTTGATCATTTTTATATAAGTTTTTGCGGCCACTTCACGCTCTTTTTCAGGTACGTTTTTTTCAATCACTTGCGCTACTTTGTTATAACCGCCATCTGCAAAAGTACGTAAAAGTTGCACCACGCTGTTTTCAAACGGCTTGTTGACCGGCAAAGCCTGAACATCAGAGCCCTTGGTTTTATCAGAAACATTAAGCGCCAAGCGATGTGCAATTTCTTCAAATTTTGCGGGGTCTAGCAGCGTTGCCCTAAAATTCATAAAACCATCGATACTCAAATCACTATCTACTGGAATTCGTAAGTAGTGAAAATCATCCTGAACAGTTTCACGCATGCCAGAAATAAAGTAGTGCCTGCCGTCTATCTGCATAGGCTGCATGTACGTGACATATTCACGTGCCTGGCCTTGCGCATCGCGCAGTTTGTACGTGACATTTGGCCCTACGTTGTGCGGCTTACCTTTGCCATCTGGTGACAAGTTAATAATATTGAATTTACGAAAGTCGTTATATTCAACCTTTATAACATTCGCACCTTCGCCCTTAGCATCTCCACCCAAGGTTCCTTTTTGGAAGATAGCGCCATCCAGTGTTTGCGTATGATTGTCTTTAGCAAACAGATCCCACACTTTAAAATTAAGCTTAGTGCCACCATCCTGAAAGTCCGACTGGTAAATAGCCACACCTTTGTAGGTAAACGGATGATTAACGCTGATAGTTTTTGCAATAGGCGTTTTTAGATCAGGGTCGCTAATCACAATGTCGCTCTCAAACGACTTTGGTTGGCCTGTTGCATAATGCTCAATTCGAAAGTCTTTTAGCGCAAGACTAAATGGTAAATCTTGCACCAAGTACCCATCGCGCACTCTCACGAATGCCACATTACCGCTGCTACCTTCTGGTAGCGTCATATTGCCGCGAAAAGAAGGATTACTCACACTTAACCGGCTGATTGCAGGCACTTTAGATGCTGGGATATCCAAAGTTTCTATGCGCTTCTGGCCCAATATTTCTTGTATTTTTAAGGGCAAGTTACCATCGAGCAAGCCACCAAAAAATATCACCACCATGGCTGTATGCGTAAAAATATAGCCTAGACGCTGATGTGTTCCCGCTTTAGCTGCAATAAGTTCGCTACCATCCCTTTGCGTTTTAAATTTGTACTTAAAACCTTTAGCATTCAAAAACATTAAAAGTTGCTGCTTGGTGTTAGCTATATTAATGTTTTCCAGTGCCGGAACTGTATAGGTTTCTTGGTGACTAAAAGCATTCAGCGACTTCTCCGTGGCGTGCTCTTTAAAAGTGCGCCATTCTTTAATCATCAACGGACTATTGCGATAAATACAAAGGCTGCATGAGGTAATCAAAAATAGCAAAATAACCAAAAACCAACTGCTGTGGTAAACGTCAAAAAGCCCTAAAGCTTCAAAAAATCCAAACCAAAATTGCCCAAACTTGATGATGTAATTTGAATATGGCTCGTTTTGCTTAAGCACCGTGCCAATAATCGATGCAATACCCAACACACTTAACATGCTCACGGCAAAGCGCATTGAGCTCATCAAGTCAAAAATATTTTTAGAGAAGGATAGTTTAGGATTCAAAATGATGGACGTTCAAGGATTAAAGGGTATGCGCTGAGTAATTTGTGACTGCACGAGCGTAAAAATAGTTGCCTAAGGCGTAAATAAAAACAACCTTTAAAAAAAAACAAAGGGTAGCTTTTGCTACCCCTGTTCGAACTAAAGGCGCCCTAAAATGAACTAGCGCAAACCTTGAATATAATCTGCGACTGCGGCCATTTCAGCATCGGTCATTTTAGTTGCAATTGCCATCATCATAGGCGCATTAGCACGCTCACCAGTACGGAATGTTCTTAATTGCGCCTGAGTATAATCGGCATGCTGGCCACCCAAACGTGGAAATTGTTTTGGCAAGCCAGCACCAGTGGCACCATGACAAGCCGCACATGCAGGCACGTTATTAGCCGCAATGCCGCCACGGTATATTTTTTCACCTAGTGAGCCAGCACCGTTTGTTTTAGCGGCACCAAGTGTCAATTTTTGACTAGAGAAATAAGCAGCCAGATTTTTCATGTCATCATCACTTAACAGTGAGGCCATGCCAGACATAACGGCGTTTGCACGCTTGCCTGACTTAAATTCGGTTAATTGTTTTTCAAGATATTCAGGATGCTGACCAGCTAATTTCGGGTTCAGCGTAATTACGCTATTACCATCAGGGGCATGACAAGCCGCACATACGGTATTCACGATTTTTTCTGCAGCTTTTTTATCGGCAACTTTATCTACCACTGCTGCGGTAGTCGCAACTTTTACTTCCGCTTTGTTTTCAGCCGTTGCCGCTTGCACTGACATAGCAAACACAAGGCTTAACATTAAGCCGGCTAAATTTAACTTCATTAGATGACGAACTTGCATTACTGCTCCTAAATATCAAATTTACAATATCAAATTTAGTTACGTGTAGTTGACGCATCCAGTGTATTTAACGCATACATCTGCGACTAAGCTAAATTATTCAATCAATTAACACACTATTTTAGCGAAAAACACCTATTCGTGATAGCATTTTTCACTATTGTTTACAGCGCCTCTAAATACAGACTTTAGTGCTTTAGAGACAAATCAAATAGAATCGGATTGTCATGCCATTGTTTCAAAACGCAACTTTTTATATATCAGCGCACCATCTGCGCGACCTACCGATTGCCAGCGGCATTGAAGTCGCCTTTGCCGGCCGCTCAAACGCAGGAAAATCCAGCGCACTTAACACGCTTGCCAACCACAACCGCTTAGCCTTTGTGAGTAAGCAACCTGGTCGCACACAACTCATCAACTTTTTCACGCTGGGTAATGATAGACATTTAGTCGACTTGCCCGGTTACGGCTACGCTAAAGTGCCTGAACATTTGCGCGCGCACTGGCAAAATGTACTTGCCCGCTATTTAAGCGAGCGTTCAAGTTTAGGTGGCTTGGTACTGGTGATGGACAGCCGCCATCCACTCACCCCACTTGACCGCCAAATGCTGGATTGGTTTTGCCCAAGCGGCAAACCTGTACATGTTTTATTAACAAAATCAGACAAACTCTCACGCGGTGAAGCCAGCCTAACCCTCAACCGCGTGCGTAAAGAGCTCATTGAAACATGGGGCAACCATTATCACAGTGAATGTACGATACAACTATTCTCCAGCCTGAAAAAACAAGGCGTTGAAGAAGCTGAGAAAGTCATTGGTAAGTGGCTGTTTGCGGAAGAGCCTGAGGATTTGGTGCGGAAGTCCTTTGATCTTGATAATGAAAGTTAAGTTCATCAAGCATTGCCGGTGTGCAAATCAATAGAATTTGCACACTCCACTTCATTTATCTACGGGTAAACACCATATCCCAAACGCCATGCCCGAGCTTTATCCCACGATTTTCAAACTTGGTTAGCGGTCTGTAACTAGGCTTCTCAGCATAGTTTTCGGCGATATTCTGTAACTGCGGCTCCGCATTTAACACCTCTAACACCCATTCAGCATATTCTTGCCAATCGGTAGCTACATGCAGATAACCGCCAACTTTTAATTTGCTACAAAGCAATTTCACAAACCCAGCTTGAATCAAGCGACGTTTGTGGTGGCGCGTTTTATGCCAAGGATCGGGAAAGAAAATATGCACGCCGTCTAAGCTTGCATCTGTCAGCATATTTTGCAGGACTTCTACGACATCGTGCTGAATAATCCGAATGTTAGTAAGTGCTGACTCTTCGATTAACTTAAGTAATGCGCCAACGCCAGGTGTATGCACTTCTGCAGCTAAAAAATCGTAATCTGGTAAAGTCTGTGCGATTTTTGCGGTAGTTTCACCCATGCCAAAGCCGATTTCCAGTATTTTTTTACTATCAGTACGATTAAATTTAGCGTTTAAATCGATGATTTCTGGCGAGTAGCTAATGCCAAATTGGGGCAAACCAGTTTCAAGCGCACGCGCCTGACCTTTGGTTAGGCGACCCTGCCGTAATACGAAGCTACGGATGCTGCGTTTTTTTAGCGCCTCGTCACTGGAAGCTTCAAGTGAATTTTCTTGCTGAGTTTTAGTGTTTTCGGTCATAGCCGTGATTATACTTTAATGATTGCTTACATATTAAAGGGTATGCGATTTATCACCTGAAACAAAACCAATCAAAGGTGCATCAAAGCTTTTACTAAAGGCAATCACCTTAAATAGATCACCCATTTCAGCCGGTGATAATAATTTTTGCGCTGCCGCCGCTAATGGTGCATAACGCGCCATATCATGTGGTGATACTTGCGACATCACATCGAGAATACCGCAGTTCATTAAAAATTGTGCTTGGCTACAAAAACCGCTTAACGCTAATCCATGATTAACACCAGCATAGGCGATGCTCGTAAAATCAACATGGGCGGTAATGTCTTGCAGACCAACATTAATCAAGGGGTCTATATGGGCGTAATGTTGATAGTGGCACATGAGCGTGCCTTGATTGCGTTGTGGGTGATAATATTCGCGCGCTGCAAAGCCATAGTCAATCATTAGAATAATGCCGTGCTGTAGCATATTGGCAAGGCTGGCAATCAAGCCACTGGCTGCCGGACAAATTTCAGTGAGGTAACCGTTGGGCAAGTTGAGTTTGCTGGCTACTTCTAACAAATGCAGATCGGTCAGCGGCTTATCTTCAAATACAAAACCTTGCCCATCAAACGCCACGCCACGCTCGCATAAACCTTGCGGAGTGGTGTGTACCAGATGTACTGGAATTGCATCTAATACCTCATTAGCGATGACTACACCATCAAATGCTGCTGGCAGTACGTTGAGCCACACTACACGTTGCATGAGTTCTTTAGGTAGTTTTTTTTGTAAGGTTTCAAGCTGCACTTGGCGCAAGTGGTCACTTACTTCCAGTATAAAGTATTGCGTTGGCACTGCCTTTAACTCTGGCGCTAATTGCGCTAAAGTGAGCAATATATCCGCTGCCAGCTTTCCGGTACCGGCTCCCAACTCAAGAATATCTCCATTAGTTTTACGCAAAACTGGTGCAATTTGCTTAGAAATAGTCTGCGCAAATAGCGGAGAAATTTCTGGCGCAGTCACGAAATCACCTGCCTTGCCGAACTTTTTGCTTCCGGCGCTGTAATACCCTAGCGCAGTTGCATACAACGCTAACTGCATAAACTCAGCAAAGTCTATCCAGCCCCCTGCTTTTTTTATGGTGTGCTGAATGAGCGATGCGAGCTGTTCGCTATGTATTTTGGCATCTGCTGACGGTGTGGGTAGTGTACTCATAGAGTTAGATTATAATAGTTAACAATTAAGATTGGACAAAGCGTGGATTCGAACATTAAAAATAAAGTCGTTTTAATCACTGGCGGGGCTAAGCGTGTGGGTGCCGCCATTTGCCGCATACTCCATGCTGAAGGCTATTCACTAATGGTGCATTACAAAAGTTCATTGAACGAAGCACGCGCCTTGCAGGCCGAACTTAATCTGCAGAGTCCTAATTCTGTCGCTATTATTCAAGGTGACTTGCTGAATATTGCGAGCATTCCGAATTTAATTCACGAAACTGTTAAGCACTTTGGGCGCTTAGACGTACTCATCAATAACGCATCCACTTATTATGCGAGTGAAATTGGCGATATTGATGAAGCAAAGTGGCACGATTTGATGGGTAGCAACTTAAAAGCACCGTTGTTTTTATCACAAGCAGCAGCGCCTGAGTTACGAAAAAATCATGGCTGCATTGTAAACATCACCGATATGCATGTGGAGCGCCCGAAAAAAGGGTACATTATATATAGCGTGGCAAAAGCTGGATTAGTGACGCTCACCAAATCGCTAGCGCATGAACTAAGCCCAGAAGTACGCGTAAATGCAGTAGCGCCAGGGCCAGTACAATGGCCAGAGAATAATCCTCAGTTTGATGAAGTGTATCGCCAACGCGTAATCAATCAAACCTTGCTAAAACGGGTAGGCGAAGCAGAAGACGTAGCAAAAGCCGTTAAATTTTTAGTGACCGATGCGCCTTTTATTACAGGCCACGTATTAGCCGTAGATGGCGGCAGGTCGCTTAATCTTTAAGCGCCATTAACAATAGTAAGTACCCAACAACCGAACTCAAAGATTAGAAACCTAATGATCAAACACTTACCAGCAAACCATTCCAATAACTTCATCAAGCTGCGCAATAGCTTAATCAGTGCTACCGGCAAAGCCATTGGCGATTACAACATGATTGAAGAAGGCGATACCGTGCTGGTATGTATGAGCGGCGGCAAAGATTCTCACGCCATGTTAATGATATTACTGGCCTTGCAAGAGCGTGCACCGATTAATTTCAAACTGATAGCGATGAATTTGGATCAAAAACAACCGGGCTTCCCAGCAGATATTTTGCCTGCTTATTTTGAGAAACTTGGCATTGATTACCGCATCGTAGAAGCCGACACTTATTCGATTGTGAAAGAAAAGATTCCTGAAGGTAAAACAACCTGTTCATTATGTTCTCGGTTAAGGCGCGGCGTGATTTACACCACAGCAAAAGAGCTGGGGGCTAACAAGATTGCACTTGGACATCATAGAGATGACATTGTAGAAACGTTGTTTTTGAATTTGTTCTTTGGCGCAAAAATGAAAGCGATGCCGCCTAAGCTTTCCACCAATGACAAACAAAACATTGTGATACGCCCATTGGCTTATTGCAGTGAAAAAGACATCGCCAGTTACGCGCGACAAATGGAGTTCCCAATCATCCCGTGTGATTTGTGTGGCAGCCAAGAGAACTTACAGCGCCAAAAAGTGAAAGAAATGTTGCATGCTTGGGAGCTGGAACAGCCTGGTCGCGTGAATAATATATTCCGTGCCATCGGTAATGTTGAGCCATCGCACTTAGCCGATTTTAATTTATATGACTTCAAAAATCTGACGCAAGCCAAGCCAGAAGATGAAGACCCCTTATTCGGCGACATCGCAAACGAGGGCGCGGCCTTGAGTTTAAACAGCACAGATGGCACGCGTATTGAATTTGTTCGAAATACATAATGTAACAATTTAATATAATAATTAACGTACTATGCTCTGTAAGTTGTTGTCTTGTAGCCATTTACCTTGTTATCATGCCAAGCTACTGTGTAAGCAAACCCCATTTAAATAGGCATTCATGTCCAAACTGTTAATTGTTGAATCTCCTTCCAAAGCGAAAACGCTGAAAAAGTACCTTGGAAACGACTATGAGGTGCTTGCGTCTTATGGTCATGTGCGCGATTTAATTCCGAAAAATGGTGCGGTCGATACCGCCAATAATTTCGAAATGAAATACGACATTATCGAGCGCAACAGTAAACACGTAGATGCCATTGCCAAGGCTGCCAAGAGCGCCGATAGCATCTACCTCGCAACCGATCCGGACCGCGAAGGTGAAGCGATTTCATGGCATATTGCTGAAATTTTAAAGTCTAAAAATTTACTCAAAAACAAGCTTATTAAGCGCGTGGTGTTTCATGAAGTCACAAAGAGTGCTGTAGAGCATGCGATTGCCGAACCGCGCGACATTTCCATGCCTATGGTCAATGCGCAACAAGCACGCCGTGCGCTGGATTACTTAGTCGGTTTTAATTTATCGCCATTACTGTGGAAAAAAATTCGTCGCGGTTTATCGGCTGGCCGTGTACAAAGCCCTGCGCTACGCTTGATTGTTGAACGCGAGTTAGAAATTGAAGCGTTTAAATCGCAAGAATATTGGTCTATTCACCTGGATGCTTTAAAACATAGCCACGGCTTTAGTGCTAAGTTAGTCCAGCTCAACAATCAAAAAGTTGAGCAATTCACAGTGATCAACCATGATCAACACACAGATATTGTTGGAAAACTACTCTTAGCCAGTGCAGGTAAAACGACCGTTTCACGCGTTGAGAAAAAACAACGTAGCCGCAGCCCTGCCGCGCCATTTACAACGTCGACCTTGCAACAGGAAGCCGTGCGTAAACTAGGTTTTACCACTGCTCGCGCCATGCGCGTTGCACAACAACTGTATGAAGGTATGGATGTAGGCAGCGGTACTGTAGGTTTGATTACCTACATGCGTACCGACTCGTTTAACATGGCGACCGAAGCTGTGATGCAGATTCGTGATTATGTGAAAAAGAATTTTGATGCAGAGTATTTGCCAAAATCACCAGTCATGTACAAAACCAAGTCAAAAAGTGCACAAGAAGCGCATGAGGCTATTCGCCCAACCGATATTTCACGCTCACCTGCCAGTGTCCGCCAATTTTTAACAGACGAGCAGTTCAAGCTTTATGAAATGATTTGGAAGCGTGCACTTGCTTGCCAAATGTCGCCGGCTAAATTTGACGCAGTGAGCGTTGATTTAAGCGTGGGTTCTGACGCCAATCTATTCCGTGCAACTGGTCAAACATTAGTGTTTCCTGGCTTCATCGCCGTATATATGGAAGGCACCGATGATGAAGAGGAAGAAGGCGAAAGCAAGTTACCGCATCTTGAAACAGGCGAAGTACTCACGGTTGAAAAAATATACGGCGATCAACATTTTACCGAACCACCTCCACGCTATGGCGAGGCCAGTTTAGTTAAAATTCTAGAAGAGTACGGTATAGGCCGCCCTTCTACCTACGCCAGCATTATTAGCACCTTGCAAGACCGCGAATATGTGGTGCTGGATAAAAAACGCTTTACGCCAACCGATGTTGGCCGTGTGGTCAATAAGTTTTTAACCGAACACTTTACCCAATATGTAGATTACGACTTTACCGCCAACTTAGAAAGCGCGCTAGATAGCGTAGCCGATGGCGAACGTGAGTGGATACCGCTCATGGCTGAGTTTTGGCAAGGGTTTAACCAACAATTGCTCAGCAAAGCCAACGTAGACCGTCCAGGTAACGAGTTGATTGATGAAGCTTGCCCTAAGTGTGGACAACCACTACAAAAACAATTAAGCCGTTTTGGTACTTTTATTGGCTGCACGGGTTATAACAACGAACCTAAATGTGATTACAAACGCAGCCTGAATGGTGCCGCGACGGCTGGTAGTGACCCAGTAGCAATAGGCATGGACGATGAAACTGGCAAAGAAATCATGCTGATGAATGGTCCGTATGGGCCTTATCTGCAGTTGGGATTAGCTATTGAGGGCGATAAAAAGAAACCTAAGCGAGTCAGCGTGCCTAAAGAAATCCCGCTTACCGACATGAGCTTAGAAACAGCAAAAATGGTGCTGTCGTTACCACGTGACTTAGGCTTACACCCAGTCACCAATAAAAAGATTGTGGCTAATATCGGGCGTTTTGGCCCGTATGTCAATCACGATGCTAAATTCAAATCTATACCAAAAACTGAGAGTGTATTTACCATTGATCTAGAAGGTGCAGTAGCCTTGCTAGCCGCCGCCAATACCGGCCCTGCGCCATTATGCTCATTAGGTAACCATCCTACGGAAGATGGTCAAATTGAAGTGTATGCAGGTCGCTACGGCCCATATGTGCAGCATGGCAAGATTCGTGCAACCCTGCCAAAAAGCGTAGAGCCAGAATCGCTAACCTTAGATGAAGCACTAGAATTATTATCCGCGAAAGCCGCAAAAGAAGTACCAGCTAAAAAAGCGGCCGCTAAGAAAACTTCTGCTGCTAAAACTACCGTTAAAAAAGTCGCCGCAAAGAAACCAGTGGCGGCCAAGAAAGCAAGCACCACTAAAGCCACTGCCAAGAAACCTGCTGCTAAAAAGGTAACCGTTAAAAAACCGGTAGTCAAAAAAGCCAGTAGCGAATAAGCATCTTAACCTTTCATAGCGTTAACTTTGATGTATTTAACATAGAAAAAGCGGCTTAAAAGCCGCTTTTTCTATGTTAAAACGCCATAACCGCATAAAAATTATGCGCATCTAAACCCTATCCACTCACTTTTTCACCTAGAGAATTGGCATCATTATGCTCAATCCATTTGCGAATACGGTTGGCGTCACCGATACGTGTGAGCTTACCAACAGAGTCAAGTAATACGATAATCATAGGCTGACCAGAGATTTCAGCTTGCATCACCAAACAACGCCCCGCTTCATTAATAAATCCAGTTTTAGATAAGCCTATTACCCAATCGCCGCCGCGTACCAGTGCATTAGTATTCACAAAGTTGAGTGGATTCCCGCGGCCATATAACGTAATGGATTGTGAAGCAGTCGTTGTCACTTGGCGAATTTCAGGATAATGATAAGCTGCATTGACCATACGCACTAAATCTTCCGCAGTTGAAACATTGTTACTGTCTAAGCCAGTTGCATCAAAAAAGTGGGTGGACTTCATGCCCAGTAAATCGGCTTTGCGATTCATTGCACCGATAAAGGTATTAATGCCACCAGGATAATTGCGCGCCAGTGCTGCGGCAGCACGGTTTTCTGAAGCCATTAAAGCTAGCTGTAAAAGCTCGCCACGCGTGAGCGATGTACCCACACCTAATCTGGAATGCGTACCTTTAAGATAATCAACATCCTCATCAGCAATGAACAGTAAATCATCCATAGGTAAATGTGCGTCTAACATCACCATCGCGGTCATTAGCTTGGTCACAGAAGCAATGGGGGTCGATTGGTTGGTATTTTTTGCAAATATTGTCTCACCAGTTAACTGGTTAATGACCAGCGCCTTAGATGAAGCGAGCAAAAGTGGGCCACTACCATCGTAAGCAGCAGAATAAGCAGCATTTGCTTTGTGAGGATGTAAACGTAAACTAACGCGAGTCTTACCAGCATGTAGACTCGATTTAGTCTTAAATGAAACATTTTTAATGTGCTTGGCTTTACTATTTACAGCAATGTGCTTATGCGACTTTTTACTCGCCGCAT
>CAINWC010000418.1 GCA_903854305.1 uncultured Pseudomonadota bacterium
ATCTTTATGGAACACGCCCATTACTTGCCGTTTAGCACCTGCAGGATTAGTCATTGGGCCAAGCAGGTTGAATAAAGTTCGTACGCCTAACTCACGGCGCACAGGAGCGGCATGCTTCATGGCGCTGTGGTGGTTAGGCGCAAACATGAAGCCGATGCCAATATTATCGACACATTTTGCGACTTGTTCTGGCGATAAATTAACATTCACGCCTAGCGCTTCCAGCACATCCGCGCTACCGCAGGTAGATGACACTGAGCGTCCACCATGCTTGGCGACCTGTGCACCAGCAGCAGCAGCGACAAAAGCGCATGCGGTAGATACGTTGAAAGTCTGAATGCCATCCCCACCAGTTCCGCAGGTATCAATCAGATGACTGGTGTCCTGAATGGTGACCTTGGTCGAAAGATCACGCATCACTTCGGCAGCCGCAGCAATTTCGTCTACCGTTTCGCCTTTCATGCGTAGGCCCATCAGCAGGCCGGAGATTTGCACACCAGTGAGCTCGCCAGACATCATCATGCGCATGATTCCCAACATTTGCGCATGCGTGAAGTCCTCGCGGTTCAGCAATTGTTGCAAGGCTTCTTTGAAAGTCAGCGCCATTACTTTTCCTTCAAGAAGTTATCCAGCAGCTCATGGCCGTATTCCGTCAGAATGGATTCAGGATGAAACTGCACACCTTCAACGCGCAATGTTTTGTGACGCACGCCCATAATTTCACCATCTTCAGTCCAAGCGGTAATCTCTAAACAATCTGGCAAAGTCTCTTTTTCTATGACCAATGAATGGTAGCGCGTGGCGGTGTATGGATTAGGCAAATCTCTAAACACGCCAATGTTGTGATGATAAATCAATGAGGTTTTACCATGCATCAAAGTTTTAGCTTTAATAATACGCCCACCAAACGCTTGGCCGATGCTTTGATGGCCTAAACAAACGCCTAACAATGGAATCTTGCCTGCAAATTCTTTAATCAGCGGCACGCTGATGCCCGCTTCATTGGGCGTACATGGACCGGGTGAAATCACAATATGGTCAGGTTTGAGTTCAGCCACTTTAGCTAAATCAATTTCATCGTTACGATATACCAATACCTCTTGCCCCAGCTCGCCTAGATACTGCACCAAGTTGTAAGTGAAAGAGTCGTAGTTATCTATCATTAATAACATATTAATATCCTGCTTTCGAAGCTGGCTTTACATTTAGATCTGGGCTTACATTTAGATCTAAGTTCACATTTAAGTCTAACCCTGCCTGCACTAATTCAGCAGCGCGCAGCACCGCTTTGGCTTTATTTTGCGTTTCATCCCATTCGCTTTGCGGCACAGAATCAGCCACGATGCCGGCACCGGCTTGCACGTAGAGCATATTATCTTTAATCACACCTGTTCTAATCGCAATCGCGACATCCATATCGCCATTAAAACCTAAGTAACCCACCGCACCAGCGTAAATCCCGCGCTTGCTTGGTTCCAGCTCGTCGATAATTTCCATTGCCCGTACTTTAGGCGCGCCACTCACCGTACCTGCCGGAAAGGTGGCTTTAATCACGTCAATCGCATCCATGCCAGCTTTAAGCTGGCCTTCAACGTTGCTCACAATATGCATCACATGTGAATAACGCTCTATCATCATATTATCAGTCACTTTTACGGTGCCCGTTTGTGCCACGCGGCCTACATCATTGCGACCTAGATCCATCAATTGCACATGTTCAGCGCGTTCTTTGGGATCAGCTAATAACTCGACAGCCAACGCTAAGTCTTGCTCACGTGTTTTACCTCGTGGACGGGTACCAGCAATCGGTCTAGCAGTCACAGTGCCATTCTCAAGCCGCACTAAAATCTCTGGCGATGCGCCCACCACATGATGATCACCCATATCGTAATAAAACATATACGGTGATGGGTTTAAGCTGCGTAAAGCGCGATATAAGCTTAATGGTGGCGCAGTGAATTTTTGCGACATCCGTTGCGACAGCACCACCTGCATGATGTCGCCGTCTAAAATATACTGCTGCGCGCGTTTGACTGCTGCTTTGAAAGCATCCTCGCCAAACTCAGAGCTAGCCACTGAACTTTCAGAAGAAACTGCTTCAGGAATTGCCACGGTTTTGCGCAACATTTTGACTAGATCGTTTAAGCGATCAAGCGCATTTTCGTAAGCACTCGCGTTATCAGGATTTGCATACACAATGAAATAAAGCTTACCACTTAAGTTATCCACCACCGCAATTTCTTCAGATACCATCAACAGCACATCTGGCACATTGATCGCATCTGGTTTTTGTACGCCAGCCAAGCGCTTTTCAATATAGCGCACAGTTTCATAGCCAAAATAACCTGCTAGCCCGCCCGTAAAGCGGGGCAAGCCTTCGTAAGGCGGCGTTTTGAAACGTGCTTGAAAGCTTTTCACAAAGTCTAAAGGGTTGGTGTTATCAACCGATTCAAGCACCGCATCGCCTTCAAGTACTTGCACTTGATTATCGTAAGCTACGATGCGTGTTTTTGCTGGCAAACCGATAATCGAGTAACGGCCAAAGCGCTCGCCGCCCTGTACCGATTCCAGCAAATATGAAAATGGTTGATTGGCCAGTTTTAGATACAGCGATAAAGGCGTATCAAGGTCTGCAAAGGTCTCCAGCACTAATGGAATTCGATTGTAACCTTGTGCGGCTAGCGCATTGAATTCGGCTGAACTGATGGTATTAAACATAAATTTTCTCACATATAAATTGGTTAAATGGTGCGACTAACTACATCCGCTTAGCAAAGCTTTCGCTTAGGCCCGCCACCATCGCCAACTATGTGTTTTGATATTGCTCATATTCATGTTCAATTGTTTCAAAAAATAATTTATCTTAAAATAAATCGTTAAAAAATTAGTGCAATAAATCTAGTGCATCAATAATGTTATTAATCTTTGCATCTACTGAATTTGCTGCTATCTCGCGGCCTTGATTATAGCCATAAGGCACGGTAAATATATAACAACCTGCGTTACGTGCCGCAGCAATGTCCGTTTTAGAATCGCCAATCAGCACAACTTCATCAATGGAAAGACCCATTTTTTCACAGATATAAAAAAGTTGATCAGGCGCAGGCTTCCTTCTTGCCAAAGTATCGCCAGAAACCACCAACTCAAAAAACTGCAATAAATCGTTGGCTTCTAATAAAGGCATGGTGAAGCTTTCTGGCTTATTGGTTACACAAGCTAAGCGAAAACCAGCATTTTTAATGGCGTTTAAACCATGAACAACATGCGGATACGGTTCACTTTCGGTCACGTTTTTCGCATAGAACTCAAAAAATAACTTTTGCGCTGCTGTGTAGATCTCGTCATCAGGCTCTCCATCAAGCTGCCCTGTTAGGCAACGCTTAATGAGCACATGCGCACCTTCGCCAATGTAAGACTCTATCTGACTTTCATCTAGCGATGACTTACCAAGCTCAAGCAACATAAGATTTGCAGCCCGCGCTATTTCTGGCGCGGTATGCATTAGCGTGCCGTCAAGATCAATCATGATAGCCTTGACCTTAAATTTCTGGGTAGGCAATTAAAATTACTTCACCGTTGCCAAAGCAGCACGCATCTCGCCGACTACAGTATTGTAACGGTTAGCATCGCCCTCTTTAGGTGAGCCAAAAATCGCACTGCCAGCTACAAATGTATCAGCGCCGGCACGAGCGATTTCAGCGATATTCGCAGCATTCACGCCACCATCCACTTCAAGCCAAATTTGACGACCCGTTTTTTCGTAATACGCATCGATTCTTGCGCGAGCTAACTTCAATTTCTCCAAAGTTTCTGGAATGAATTTTTGACCGCCAAAGCCTGGGTTGACTGACATGAGCAAAATCATATCAATTTTATCCATCACGTGATCTAAATAACTAAGCGATGTAGCAGGGTTAAATACCAAGCCGGATTTACAGCCTTGTTCGCGAACCAAGCTTAAGCTACGGTCAATATGCTCTGATGCTTCCGGGTGAAACGTGATGATGTTTGCACCGGCTTTAGCAAAGTCAGGAATAATGCGATCAACAGGCTTTACCATCAAATGCACATCAATCAACGCACCCACTTTTTTAGCGGTTTCGCGGATGGCATCACAGACTAAAGGTCCGATGGTTAAATTAGGGACATAGTGATTATCCATCACATCAAAATGGACGATATCCGTGCCTGAGATAATGACATC
>CAINWC010000419.1 GCA_903854305.1 uncultured Pseudomonadota bacterium
AATGCAATATTGAGTGAAATGGAGCCGCCGAAAGTGGCGATTGGTCATGCACTTTTGAATGATTCTGTAGCGCAAGGCCACACGGGCTTGCCTTGTATGGATGGCTTTATTCATGATTTGCTTACTACAGGCTATGTGCATAACCATGCGCGCATGTGGCTGGCCAGTTATGTGGTGCATCATCTCAAAATAGACTGGCGTGTCGCCGCTGATTGGTTTGAGGCGCACCTGCTGGATGGCGATAGTGCAAGTAATCATCTTTCTTGGCAGTGGGTCGCTTCCACTTTTAGCTCAAAACCATATTTTTTCAATAAAGAGAGTTTAAGTCGATTTACGGGTGAAAAATATTGTGTTGGTTGTAAAGTCGATTGTCCGTTTGATGCCAGTTACGAGACGTTAAATGATCGATTATTCAATCAAACGCTAGTGCCAGTCGCTAAGCAATATATCTTGACACCATTGCCAAAGCGTATGGTGTCGGGCATACCGACAATAGCGATATTTGTACACGATGAAATGCTCTCTGCCGCACATAGCCTGCTTAGGAAGCCATTTCCTAAGATATTTGTATTTGACCCGCAGATTCATGGTGCATGGTCACTTAATCGATTACAATTTGTGGCGGATTGTTTGAGCGAGATGGAAGATGTCGAGGTTTGGTTGGGTGATACTTACGAGGTGCTGATGGCGCGCGGTGTCGGGCAGGTGATGACGCAAGAGACACCCAATGGTAAGCTTAAAGAGTTACTCATGCCCTTTTCTCCTAAGTGGGAGCCGGTTGCCAGATTTGTCGATGTTGAAATCAGCCCGCAACGTCTAAAACGGTTTTCGCGGTATTGGGAAAAAGTAGGGCCGCTAGTGCTGGGTGAAGACGGTCATCGTAAGCCATAGGCTACAATATGAAAAATAAGGGGAGAGAGTGATGGTAGTTTGGGTAGTCATAGCGGTAGTCGTGTTGTATTTTGTAATCACATACAACAGTTTAGTGAGCATTAAACACAATGTTGAAAAAGCTTGGGCAAATATCGATGTATTGCTTAAGCAGCGTCACGATGAACTCCCTAAGCTCATCGATACATGTAAGCAATACATGAAGCATGAGCAAGAAACCTTGGAAAAGGTGATTCAAGCACGCTCGCGTGTTTCTGGTGCTCGCGAATCTCAAGATGTCGCAGCTTTGGGCGTGGCTGAAAGTGCACTAAGAAGTGGTTTGGGCCAACTATTTGCACTTGCTGAGTCATATCCTGATCTTAAGGCGAATGAACAGTTCTTGCATTTGCAATCACGTATTAGTGGTTTAGAAAATGCAATTGCAGACAGACGTGAGTTTTATAACGATAGCGTGAATATCAATAATGTGAGTGTTGAGCAGTTTCCAGATTTACTCGTTGCTCGAATATTTCACTTTAAAGCTTTCGATTTGTTGCGTTTTGCAAGTGCGGAATTAACAGATGTTGATATCAGCCAACGTTTTAATGGGTAGGCTAAGCCATGTTGAATGGCTTGCGAGCTAATTATGTTGAGGCGCTAACTTCAAGCAGTTACTTGGGACTATTTGCATTTGCTTTGCATTCTCGAGAGAACGGCATGGGGATAATCACTTTAGGATTAGTTGCAATCATCAGTGTATTTGCTTGGGCGTCTACTTATAAACGTGTCCGCACGATTGCCGATATTGCTACTTCTCGCATCGGATCAGCGGCACAAGGTTATGTCGAGCTTTATGGTCGCGCTAGTGTAGATGCTGACAATCTTATCAAAAGCCCTCTGAGTGGCATTTCTTGCATCTGGTTTCGTTATTGGGTCTATACCAAAGACAATAGTGAGCGCGAATGGCGAGAAACTAGCAAGGGTACAAGCCAGAGCATGTTTGAGATCAAAGATAGCACTGGCATCTGTCAAGTAGACCCCGATGATGCTGAAATCATCTCTCCAGATCGTCGTGTCAGTTACCAAGGAATTTACAAGCACGTAGAAGAAATGTTATTTGCCGGAGGTTCAGTGTATGTGTTGGGTGAATTTTCAACGATAGGCGGCGCAAACTCTGTCCTGAGTTTAAAAGAAGACGTAAGTGATTTACTTACCGAATGGAAGAAAGACCAAGTTCAGCTTAAAAAGCGCTTTGATCTCGACGGAAATGGTGAAATTGATGTGCAAGAATGGGAGCTAGCCCGGCGTACTGCAATCAAAGAAGTAGAGAAGCAACATAGAGAAATTCGTACCGAAACGGGTGTTCACGTTATGCGAGCACCACGGGACGGTCGATTGTATTTAATTTCCAATATGGCGCCGCAAAAATTAAGACATCGATATATGCTATGGAGCTTTTTCCACTTAGCCGTATTGATTTTAGCAACTAGCGCAATATTCTGGCTTTAACCACGACGGACTTCAGTAAAAGCTGCAATAGGCTGTGTTAAAATTGCACTTATGAATACTGACACGCAAATCACCGAAAATACACTCACAAAATCTTTTGACCCCAAAACCATTGAAAGCAAATGGTATACGTTTTGGGAGAGCAAAGGCTATTATGCCGCGGGCTTAAATCCAGAAGTTAAAGAGAATTTCTGTATCTTGTTGCCGCCACCCAACGTCACAGGCACTTTGCACATGGGGCATGGCTTCAACCAAACACTCATGGATGCATTAACACGCTACCACCGTATGTGTGGCGATAACACGCTTTGGCAGCCAGGCACAGATCATGCCGGTATTGCGACGCAGATCGTCGTCGAGCGTCAGTTGGATGCGCAGGGTGTATCGCGCCATGACTTAGGCCGCGAAAAATTTCTCGAAAAAGT